>CANFUJ010000005.1 GCA_947450165.1 Chitinophagaceae bacterium | reverse complement strand
TGGTAATTATTTGTTCAGCTATACCAATGCTTCGAACTGTCCATCGACAGATACTTTGCATTTAACCATCAATAATGGAACGCATAATGCAACCATACAAACAGCTTGTGAATCATTTGTATGGAATGGTATTACCTATTTTGTTAGTGGAAATTATCTACACAATTACGTAAATGCTTCTGGTTGTGCATCTACAGATACATTGCATTTGACCATCAATAATGGATCGCATAATGCAACCTCACAAACATCTTGCGAATCATTCGTTTGGAATGGCATTACCTATTTTGTAAGTGGAAATTATCTACACAATTATGTAAATGCTTCTGGTTGTGCATCAACTGACACTTTGCATTTAACCATCAATAATGGAACGCATAATGCAATTACTCAAACGGCATGTGAATCATTTGTTTGGAATGGTATTACCTATTTTGTTAGTGGAAATTATCTACACAATTACGTGAACACTTCTGGTTGTGCATCAACTGACACTTTGCATTTAACCATCAACAATGGAACGCATAATGCAATTACTCAAACGGCATGTGAATCATTTGTTTGGAATGGTATTACCTATTTTGTTAGTGGAAATTATTTACACAATTACGTAAATGCTTCTGGTTGTCCATCTACAGATACCTTGCATTTGACCATCAATAATGGATCGCATAATGTATTAAATCAAACTTCTTGTAATTCTTTTGTTTGGAATGGAAATGCTTACAATAATTCTGGTGTTTATGTTCATCAATACGCAAATACCAATGGTTGTTCATCTGCCGATACCTTGCACCTTACAATTATATTTCCAACGAATAGTACAACCAACATAAGCATTTGTAGCAATGAATTGCCATATTTGTGGAATGGTCAATCGATTACATTAGGAGGAACACATACAGTTACACTTATAAATCATAATGGTTGTGATTCCATTGCAACTTTACAACTAACGGTAAATCAAACGCCACCAAAACCACAGGTAATATCAAATCAAACAATTTGCCAGAATGCTATTTCTCAACCATTAACTGCAACAGGATCTTATCCACTAATATGGTACACATCTCCAATTGGTGGAGTAGGTAGTTCAATTCCTCCAGTTCCTACTACCAATGTACCTGGAATGTATCATTTTTATGTAAGTCAAATTAATGGCAATTGCGAAAGTCCAAGAAGTGAAATTACAATTCGAATTGTAAGAAAACCTGTATTAGGAAATGACGTTGAACAACATATTTGTTATGGCACCTATTTCAACCTTAATTCTGTTTACAATACTGGAAATCAAAACATCGTTTGGACTTTAAACAACACAGTGGTAGCAAATCCAACTAGTATAAATAATACTGGTAATTATCAATTGGTGCTGACAAATTCATTTGGATGTAATGATACTGCAATTGTTAATTTGATTGTTCAGCCACAATTAACAGCAAATGCTGGGCCAGATGATATTGCAATTTATAACGAGCCATACCAACTTCATGGAGCCGGTTTTAATCATTATTTGTGGTCTCCTGTTTCTGTATTGAATAACCCAACAACAGCAAACCCAATTGCTGTTTTAACGGATGATACACAGTTTGTACTTACAATATCTGATGATTATGGTTGCACAGATAAAGACACCGTGTTTATAAGGGTATTGCAAGGCCCATCATTTTATATTCCGAATGCGTTTACACCAAATGGAGATGGGTTAAATGATAGCTTTAAACCTACTTATGTTGGAATTCAACGCCTTGATTATTTTAGGGTTTTTGATAGATATGGTGTTTTGGTTTTTGAAACAAATAATATGGGCAAGGCATGGGATGGATTATATAAGAGTATGAAACAGAACGCTGGGAATTTCGTGTATATCGTAAAAGGAATCGATAAGTATGGTAAAGAGAAAGTGCTTAAAGGGAATGTACTTTTGATCAGGTAAGATGCCACGAGCTAAAATTCAGATAACCAACAGTTCATTCTTTATGCAGCAGGCAAAAATATCCAAAGCAAAATATAAATCATCAGCATTGCACTGGATGATATGCCAAATGTAATACCTCCAATAGCAAAAAATCCTACAAGAAATATCACCCTAATTAACCCAGCTGAAACACCCAACGCTGAAGCAATCCCAGCTAATACACCGCCTAAGATTTTGTCGGTTTTACTCCGGTTCATAATTAATGATATTTAAACAATTATGATAAATTCAATGTAAGGGTATTTATTTTGAATTTTAATTTTTTCACTTTTATTTATGTATCTCCGAAGTGAAATGAAATTCTATATCTGGGTTATTGGTTATTTCTGTATTTAAAAACCATTCGCTTTGTGCGAGATAAACAACATTGCCATCTTTATCTTCCGCGATATTGGCTTGTTTGTATTTTGTAAAATCATCCAGCTTTTTTGAATCTTTACTTGTTAGCCAACATGCTTTATAAAATGGCAAATTATTCATTTGTACAGAAGCGCCATACTCTTGTAACAGTCGATATTGTATTACTTCAAATTGAAGCTCACCAACACAACCAATGATTTTTTTGTTGCCACCAAATTGAGTAAACAACTGAGCCACACCCTCATCCGTTAATTGCATCAAGCCCTTTTCGAGCTGTTTGGTTTTCATTGGGTCTTTGTTAGAAACCTCTTTAAATATTTCTGGAGAAAAGCTAGGAATTCCGGTGAAATAAAAATTTTCGCCTTCAGTTAGTGTATCCCCAATTTTAAAATTCCCAGTATCAAATAAACCCACAACATCGCCTGGATAAGCTTCTTCAATGACATCTTTTTGACGTGCTAAAAAGCTATATGGATTATTAAAACGAACATCTTTTTCCAACCGAACGTGGTTGTAAAATGTGTTTCTCGAAAACTTTCCAGAGCAAACCCTTAAAAAGGCAATTCTATCTCTATGCTTCGGATCTAAATTGGCATGTATTTTAAAAATAAAACCACTGAACTTATCTTCTTGTGGATTTACATCGCGCGTTGTAGTGCCGCGTGGACGAGGGGTAGGAGCTATTCTTACAAAAGTATTAAGCATCTCTCTAACCCCGAAATTATTTACGGCACTTCCAAAAAATACAGGAGCCGTATTCCCTGATAAATAATCTGCTTCATTTAATTCGCCATAAACGCCATCAATTAGTTCTACGTCTTCTCTTAAAATTTCTGCATTTTTATCGCCAATGATTGCATCCAATTTCGCATCATTTAAATCACTTATTTCCAATACATCTTCATCGTTTGCTTTTGTTCCTGCCGTAAATAAAACTAAGTTTTTTTCATGCAGATTATATACCCCTTTAAAATCCTTACCACTGTTTATAGGCACGGTCATTGGATGAAGTTGAATCTTTAATTCGTTTTCAATTTCTTCCAAAAGGTCGAATCTATTTTTTCCATCACGATCCATTTTATTGATAAATACAATAACGGGTGTTTTTCGCATCGCAATAACTTCCATCAATCTACGCGTTTGTGCTTCCACACCATTTACGCTATCTATCACCAAAACCACACTATCTACCGCAGTTAGTGTTCTGTAAGTATCTTCCGCAAAGTCCTTATGCCCAGGCGTATCTAATAGATTTATTAAAAAGTCTTTGTATTCAAAAGTCATTACACTCGTGGCCACACTGATTCCTCTTTGACGCTCGATTTCCATGAAATCACTCGTCGCATGTTTTTTAATTTTATTGCTTTTTACAGCGCCCGCAGTTTGAATAGCACCACCAAACAACAAGAACTTTTCAGTTAACGTTGTTTTTCCGGCATCCGGGTGAGATATGATGGCAAATGTTTTCCGCTTATTGATTTCGTTGATATATTTCATAAAGTGGGCAAAGATAAATGATATTCTTATCAGAAATCTTGTCTAAATTGTCCAATTTAAAAAATTGGTTATGTATTCAAAGTAATGGGATAATTACTTCAGTTGATAATCTACTTTCAACGTAATAGAAGCTGTTTTTAATTTACTGCTGGTATTAAATGAACCGCCGTAACTAAATGTTTCGTTTACATTTTTACCTGTAATTTGAAACACACCCATATTGGCTTTTTTGATGCCGCCTAATGATGTGCCACTATTTTTAGCAATAGTTTCTGCCCTGGTTTTTGCATCTTCACTAGCTTTGGCCAAAAGGTCAATTTTTAATTCATTTAATTTAGTGTAATAATACTCTGGTGTATTTGAATTTAACTCAATTCCTTTTTCCAATAATTCAGTTATTTCTCTCGATAGTTTTTCAACGGTTTCTATTGCATGAGATTCTACACGTACATTTCCTGTTAAGGTATAACCTGCAAAACTTGAGCTTATTTCATTTCCTCTATCATCATATTGGCGTTGGAATTCTTTTGCCATACTTACTGCTGAAAACACAATACAACTATCTACAATTCCTTTCGAATTTAAATAAGTTTTTATAGCAGCTTCATCTAGTTTTAAAGCAGCGTATGCATCTTTCAATTCCATGGCATTTCTGCTAAATGAGCCACCCCAAACAATTAAATCACTCGTAAAATCTTTTTCTGATAATCCTGTTACTGAAACTGTTTCAGAAGAAGTGAATTTGTATTTATAAGCGTTCCCAAGTATTGTGATTCCAATTACTACGGCTAAACAAATTAATATGGTATTTAAATGTTGTTTCATTTTGTGTTTTTAAAATTGATTTTATTTGAAAGATGTAATAACATAAATATAATTGTTTTTCAAATAGTATTGAATGTTAAAAAAATATTTTTTATTTAAATAACTTCAATAACTATTTTTTAATGACATTTAATTTCTCGCCATTTCTATTCTTCTGGTTTGTATAAATCCCAATCGTTTATACCATTTGAAATTTTAGTGTCATCAATAACAATGCCTTTCGAAAAAGCTTCGTTATTTATTTTGTTTAAATCTTTTTCCAATTCTTTGTTGCTGATGGCTTTTGCTCTTTTTTCGATTGGAGGATTTAGTTTTTCTGATCGTTCAAATTCTACTACTTTGTCAAAGATGTCTTTGGGTAAATCTGTTTCCGATTTATAAGCAAGTTCTATAAATTGTTTGGCAAAAAAGCTGTCTATTTGAATGCGTCTTTTAGTAAGATGCGCAAACTTTCCAAGTATCCTGCAGATATTGTCGCGCTCTTCCGGACTCAATTGCTCGGCAAATTCGTATTCTTCAATCTTCTTTAAACTAAGCATGATTTGTTCAAGTGCATCAACCGAAATAATGAACACATTATAATCAGCCAAGTTGAATACAAATTGAGATAACCGTTCTAATGTGTTGGTTGGTATCACAAAAAAGATGTCTGATTTTACATTTTCATGCTTTGCATATTTCTTAGCACTTTCTGCTTGTGTTTTAATATAAGTTGGGAAATTGCTCAAATCATCTGTAGCTGGACTTTTTGCATCAAAGATTACAAACTCATCACAAATTTTAATCGTGTTATCAGGTTCGCCTTTGAATGGAACGGCGTCAACATATTCAATGGTATGTTTTTGACAAATGTTTTTGATCAATCCTTTTACATTAATCTGATGTTTGCTCCAGGTTTCTTTAAGTTTATCTCTTCGTTCAGCTTCTGCAATGGCTCTATCATTTAATTCTCGGTTTCGATCATCTTGAATTTGTGTTCTTATGGCATTTAGTCCAACAACATCTTGCTCATATTTTTCTCGTCTACTTTTTTCTTCTGTATTTAATTGGGTATTTTCTTGTCGAGTTTTTAATAACTCGTCTTCAATAGATTGATGTTTTTGAGTTAATACGGCCAATTGACTTTCAGATTTGGCAAGATTGTTTTTGTTGTTTTCGTTTTCTGTAATAACGGAGGAAAGGTCTTTTTCAATTTGTGTTAATTTGTTTTCTTTTTCTTGAATGATATAATTCAGTCTATCTCTTTCACCATCATATCTAGAAACAATATCGTTTGCTGCTTTCAAATTTGCATTTGAAGTATTTAATTCCAAAATCAATGAATCGTTTTGATTGTTTAAGTGTTCAATCAAAGATTCCATTTTTTGAAGATCGGTAACACCATCTATTAATTGCTGCCTGATTTTCCCCCAGCTAAATAATCGTTGAATGAAATTGATGTTTCTAATAGATTCAATGAGTTTTTTTAAATTGTCGATATTGATGTTCATATGATTGATTTTTTAATGCAACAAGCATTTTTTTTACAAACTTAGAAGTCCTGATTGGAACCTATTTACAATTTCAGATTTTATTGAAAAAAAATCAATTATTCTTCTATAACAAACAAGGCATTTACATTTGCATAATTATGTTAGAAGAAGTAAAACCCACCATTGAAAATTGTTTGCAATTATGCACTGATGCCAATGAGCAATATGAAGCATTTTTGCATAATCCACCAAAAGATGATTTGGACATTATCGATTGGAGGGTTATTTATAACCCATTATTTGAGTTTGGTTTTCCAGAAGTTTATCAAAATAATAAAGTTGTTCTTTTGTTTAAAGAATATCATGAAGTTAGCGCAGACTATTTTTATATCCTAATGAAAAAAAATGAACTTGAAAATATTACGGAGCGTGTAAATATTGGTTTTGTGATTTCTCCAGAATTTAATTTATTTTATCCAGGCTTTACTGCAGTTTCGCCAAAAGATGTTTCTAGAATAAATGTTGATTTAATTAATGAAGCATTATTAGATAGTCATTACAAGTCTTTTTATGTGGATAATTCAGAATTTGAGGTCGATGTCAATACTTTAACCGTTCCTGCTTTTGCAATTTATATCGCTGAAAATAAAAAAATATTTACTGAAAAATTAAATGATGTAAAATATGTAGGACAGTTGATTATTCTTAAAAAGGATCTCAAAGAAATTGATACATTTTTATCTAAAGAAGGGGTTTTTGCAGATTTGGAAAGGGTGCGTTAATTATTTAAACAATATCTTTCTCATGAAAAGTAATTTATTAAAAATACATCCTAACCATCTCCATTGAACCTGCCTTTTTATGAAATACAACATTATCAGCAGTAAATAAAAGTTCGTTGCCTATACTATTGATTCTTTTGGGTTCAGGCACTCCATATTTTTTTTGTAACTCTTTAGTAATGGAAGGATTGATATTGATTAACTGTTCTAGTAAATTTATATAAGACAATTTGCTGGTAAATATGGTATGAATGCCCACATCGCTTCCATATAATATGATACGCATCAAACTTAATCCAATTGTTTTAGGTTTGGAAATTACGATATCCCAAATGTCATCAATGACAAAAAATTGGTAAGATAGTTTTTCTTCTTTCCAAGTGTTTAAAGAAAAATATCTTTTGAAATCTATTCCTTTATTCTTTTTTAAAATTTTTTCTCTTCTGGAAATTTCATCATTTATAAGCTTTAGCAATTTCGATTTTTTGTTGATATTTCCTTTGTTTGGATCGTCTTTATAATAATGTATGGCTTGTTGTAAATCAATATTCCAGTATTCACATTTTCTGCTTGAAGCAATATAATAATCAGATTGTTTAAAAGGGTAATCTAAATTGGTTAGTTGAGTAACAATACTCTTTAACTGCACCTCTTCGCAATATGAAATCATCAACAAAGTAGATTGTGCTAAATCAATCATCTGGTTTTCGCCGCTACTGTTTTTTCCTATAATGAGTGGAATGAGCATTTTACTAAATTAAATAATCCCAATTGATTTCTTTAAAATATAAATTACCACCATTTTGTTTTAATGAAATTATTTATTTTCTCTACAGGGTCTAAATTGAATTCGATTTTGAATTTATCTTCAAACAAAAACTTATAATCATTAATGGTAAATGTAAATAATTTTAAAGCACGCGGATGTATGGTATTTTCGCAATACAAATAATCCGTAGCATCGCCACTTCCTTCATTTCCATCCATCAAATTCGGATCTAAATACCAGATATTGTTAATCAGCTTTGTATCAATTTGCCAAACATCAAATCTATACAACATCTTTAAATAGTTTTCATTTGATCCACAATCCCAGCTATCAAAACAAATTGGCCACAAATGATTTACCCTTTTCATTTGGTTGTTTGCCCAAACACCACCCAAGCCTTTTTCTTTACCACAAATCCCTTCGGTAGCGATACTTAAACGCTTTAATAATACATTTTCTTCATTAACATTTAAGGTGCCACCATAACTTAAATGATATAAGTATCTATTTGGACGGAATTTTTTCCATTCAGATTTTGGTGTACTAATGGTGTGTCTTTTTTTTCGTGCAATGGGGCAATAAGGGATCGATTTCATAATGTGTACATTTGAAGTTTACAATGAAATCGAGTTGGAGTATGTTTATTTTATCATGGTTTGTCTTTATACATCAAATGTCTGACTTGTAATTGTATTGTATTTACAAATGAAAAATTGTAATGAAAAATATTCGGAATTATTTCAATTTTTAATATCGCCCACCGTTTAAACGATGGGCGAGTGTATTTATTTTATTTATACTCCCTGATTAAATCCAATAGCATTTCTCTCATTCTTTTTATCCAACATTAGTTCTTGCTGAGCCAATTGCATCAAATAGTTTTCATTTATTTTCAACTTATCATCCAGCAAAGAATCTACGGCAATCTTTTTACGGATGTTTTCAATTTGCCCACCCGTTAAATTTATTTTAGCACAGATGTTTTTCAATATCCCCGTTTTAATCTTTGGGAATTTCGATTTCCAAATTTGAATCAACGTTTGCGCACCTGGTTTTTCAAATCTAATTTTATACAAAAATCTTCTGTCAAATGCTTTATCTAAATTGTCAACCAAGTTTGTTGTTGCAATAAAAATACCTTCGAAGTTTTCAAGCTCTTGCAACAGAATATTCTGCATGGCATTTTCCATCTGATCGCCACGATCGGTTACCGTATGTCTTTTTCCTAAAATCGCGTCAGCTTCATTAAATAATAAAATAGGGGTTTCTTTAAAATCTACCATCGCTTTTCTATATTCATCAAACAATGCTTTCATGTTTTTTTCGGTTTCGCCCACCCATTTGCTTCTAATTTTACTAGCATCCGCCATCATGATATATCGGTTGCTATTTTTCCCCAATTGCAATACGGTTTCAGTTTTACCAGTGCCAGGATAACCATACAATAAAACGCTAATGCCTTTTTTCATACCCTGACTTTCTAATCTTTCGGTTAGTTGCGAAAAATTATCAACACTCAACATGTTATGTAATTTGTTTACAAGCTTTTGTTCGTTACTATCGAAAATTAACTTCTTTTCAGTAATGGCATTGGGTTCCAAATGTTTCATCATTCCTTCAGACAACTTGTTTTTCACAACAGCTGTTTTGTCAAATGCACGAACGGCTTTTTCGGTTAGTGAATAAGATGTGCTTTTGAACATGTCATCACTAACGGTTTCTTTAATCAACTCCGATTTGATTAAAAAATTGGAACCCGATTTGAAAGAATTCCTCAGTTTGTATTGAACATCTTTAGGAGGGGTTAAATCTCTAATGATGTCATCGTAATCCGATTCTTCCTGACCGGTATAAAATCTTGAACAAGCATACATAAAATGAGTGGCATCATCTTCAGGCATGTTCATTTTTAAAATAAAATCAGACAATTCGATTGATGCATGTGTATTCAATAATTCATTTGTCCATTTAATGAATTCAGCATAAGAAATGCGTTTATGATTTTTTTCGCCCAACCTCATTTGAAAATGAGCAAGTAATTGAAAAGAGTTTTCAATTTTAACTTCATTGTTCATTTCTAATTTTCCAGTTAAAACTGAACGTATCAGTTTGTTGCTGATGTTGTATTCGGTGAGTGGATAATATTTTACATCTTTTTTAGGCGAAATCCACTCCAGTTTCACCAACGGTGCAAGTACATTATTGATATATATAGAAGCCGAGGTTTTTAAATTGGCGTGATCGATGATCTCTTTTATGCTAACATTATTGTTTTCTAAATTGGATTGAATCATTATGGCCAATAAAATAGCTTGTTCCTCATCGCATTCAAAAAACGATTTTAGGGTATCCAGCCATGTAGATAGTTTTGTTTCCTTGCTCAGATCAAAAGTTAGCAAACTGTCTTTAGAGATGTTATAAATTTCTTCAATAGCATCAAGAACGTTGTTGTTGGATTGATTAATGTTGAACATAATGAAAGGATTTATAAGTGGATAATGATGGTGGAGGACAAACATAAAATCCGTGATTGTAATCTTTTTACAATTAAGAAAAAAATGTGATTAAAATTTTTTCTGTGGATTTCTTTTTACTGGAATAGCCTTTTTAATTGGGCTTTTTCTTTTCTCATTTTCTACTTGTTCATTATTCATTATTTCATTCAATTTATTTTTAGCTGATAAAAAAAAATCTGCTGAATCTGCTGCTGTCGGAAAATGATCGTATGTCTTTGCTGCTTGATATAAATTTCCTACTGAGTCATAATGCGGTATATCATAAATGAAGTACTCTTTTTTTGTTTGTCCAAAGGAAATTGTTGATGTGGAAATGATTAATGTGGTTAAGATGGATTTTTTCATTTTTAATTTATTAAGTGGTTAATTAAATGGATGTAATAGTTTATATCTAATTAGTTATTGGGTTTGATAAAAATGCAAAATCAAATTGTAATGTTTTTACAAAATGGTGGAGGAGGATTGTAAAGTTTTGTTAAGGGGGATTTTATTTTATTTCTCGATAGTCTTTTTTGATTTCTCTATTTTGTTGACGAACCAAAGAAAGGGTATCATCAATCCGAAAAATGCAGCGCTATAATCTTTCTTTTTTACTTTTTCTTTGATGTAGCCTGCGAGTAATGTGGCAAACAGTATTGTAAAAAACAATGAAATCATTTGCCATAATTTACCATAAAAAGGAATTTCTCTTCGTCTATATACAAAAATCAGGAAGGCAATAAAAAAATACCAAACACAAACCGTATTAACTGTTATGGATTCACTGCCAATTCCTCCATGTATTAAAATCACATTAGGGAAAAACAGGACACCAATTAATGCAACAATAAAAAGAATAATGGGGAGCATAAATTATTTGTTTTGATTGGTGCAAACTTAAAAGGTGAAATTGTAAATGTTTTACAATGAGGAAGGGGAAGTTTGTTGTAGGTTAATTACAATGAAGGCATTTATTTTTGTTTATGTTTTTATTTTGAAAAAATTAAATAATTAATTAATCGGAAAAATATTTTTTGTATATTAATAAAAAGGAGTTCAAAATATTTTAAAAAATCAAATCAGCAAACATGAAAAAAATCAATCATCAACTTATTGGCAGTTCTTATTATTTCCCAACTTGGGAAATTGATTATTTATTTTTAGGTACATTCAATCCATCTGGTGGAGAAAAAGTAAATTATTATTACGGAAGATCAAGAAATCAATTTTGGAATCTCATTTCTGAAATATTTTGTGATGATGTATTTACTCAAAGCAATTTTACAAATTTCATTGGAAAATTAAAAAAATATAGAATTGGTTGTGTTGATATTATTTCTGCAGTATATGCACCAGAGAATTTGATAAGTGGAATAATTGGAAATGGATATAGTGATAGTAAAATAATAAATAATTCAGTTCAACGTGAATACAATACACAACAAATTATTGAGTTATTAAATAATAATACATCTGTTCAAGTTTTTTCTACTTGGGGTAAAGGATCAAAACTAAAAAATTGGAGTAATGAAATTGATAAAATTAATGTTGTACGAAATATAACAAACCTTGCATCTCCAAGTTTAGTGGCACGAGTGCCAGAAGGTGTAATAAAGTATGACTATATGCTTAAAGATTGGAGAAGTAAAATTAATTATAATTGCCCATAAAAAGTGGGCCTAAAAGGTTAAAGGTTTGAGGTTAATTATACTTTCGTATTAATTATTCTTTCATCATGTAAAATTCCCCAAACATAACTAGGTCCTTGGATTACATCTTTCAAAGCACCTGGATTTTTGTAAGGATAATAAGTTAATGCTTTTTCAAAATCCGTTATTGATAAATTATAATCGGTTCTTGAAGTTTTTAAATATTTGCCTTCTACATTATAAGTAAATTGTAATTTTCTTTTAGTGTAAAAAGTTTCACCTTGATTTGCAATGATTTTGTCCCAAATGGAATTTATGTTGTGCATATATTTGAATTTATTATTTATACAAATATAATACCTTCCCCGCCATCTCCATTACCTTTTCCACCAACGCCTTCGGTTTCAAAACCCTCACCGAAGCCCCAAATCTATAAATCATAGAATGCAATTCCGGACTGTCAAATATCTCAAGCGTCACAATGAGCTTGTCTTGTTTTTTATTTAAAGTTGCTTGCTGAGAAAGATGTAAAGGATTATTTTCTATACTTCTAAATTGTCTTTTGTCATTAAATTCCAATACAACTTTCAATGGCTTTTCTTCATGCTCTTGCCAGATGCCTATTGAATATTTAAAATAATCTTCTGCGTTAAAATTGGCGTCTTTAAAATAAGGCTTGTTGCTGTGGTCGATGGATTTTATGTTGTCTAATGAAAATACATTGGTCTTTAATTCTCGGGAAGATGTATGATCGTAAGCAACCATATACCATTTGTTGTTGTATTGCTTGATTACATATGGGCATAATTGCTTTTTCTTCAAAACACCTTCATTGTTTTGATACATGATTTCCAAACTCCATTCTTCACGAATTGCCCTTAACAATTGTGGAATCCATTTTCTGCTGGAGGGTTTAATGGGGTTTTCAATTTGTATGAATTCCTTGTCATTTTTATTGTTGAATTTATCACCGGTTATGCTTTCATCAATCAATCTATTTACAATGTTTTCAAATTGTTCATGCAATTCAGTTCCTTGAAATATATTAAACAAACTGCTTGCTAACAACAATAAATTTTGTTCTTCACCAGTTACTGCGTTTTTGAAAATTTTGAATTTCTTATCAGAATAATAATATCCAACATGTCTTTTATGTATCAACTCATAATCAGTTCCTTGCTTTATGTTGATGTTTTTGATTTCAATCTTAAGGTCTTTGATATCATTACTTAAACTGTCATTTGTAATGGGACTTTGCAAATGGCTATTCAGCTTTCTTAATAAATTTTCTCTGCTGATATGATCAAACTTGAAAAGTAGATCATCAATAATTTCAAGTCTTTCGTTATACCTTCTTGGCGTATCTCTTATTGATTTTTTTGTTGCCATTGTTATAATGATTTTACAATCAAATATAACGTATAACAACTAATTGCTTTATACTTTAAACTTGTTTTAATGATGTTGGTTAAATTAAAAAAGCAAACGAACTCATTTTTTCTCCCACCATTCCTTTACTTCTTTTTTCAAAAAATTAATACTCAATTTTACAAGTATCATAACCAACAACCATTTTACAAACCACCATATTTGTTTGAATGGAGGAATGGCTCGAAGAAAATAACTAATTACAAATAATAACCCAACAATAGCGTAAATAAATACTATCAAATAATCTCCGGCACTACCATGGCTAAAGAAAAAGGGGTCGGTAAATAATAATTTCATTTTGATTATGATTTAGAAAGCTAAATTATAAATAGTCATTGTATTCTACTTACAAATAAAAATAATTTCAAAAAAATCTCCCATTGTACAAAGATTACAATCTCCCTCCCCATATTTACACAAATTTTTAATTATGACGGATCACCAATTCCAATTCAACAATGCCAAAACCAAATTGAATCTTGCTCAATTGCAAGCTGTTGAAACCATCGAAGGACCTGTAATGGTGCTCGCTGGGCCGGGTACTGGGAAGACGCAAGTGTTGGCAACGAGAATCGGACAAATTCTAACCGAAACGGATATGCAAGCTTCCAATATTTTATGCCTTACCTTTTCAAATGCAGGCGTAGAGTCTATGGAAAAAAGATTGGTCAGTTTATTAGGTAATATAGGAGAGGAGATTGAAGTACATACTTATCATTCTTTCGCACAAAAAATCATCAATGAAAACAATCAAACTGTCATCGAAAAATCGCAGTTGATAACAGATGCTCAACGTTTCATGATTTTAGAGAAATTATTTTCCAATCCCGCTATTGCCGGAAAATATTTTGATTTGAAACCAGCTAATAAATCAAAACTGATTTCAATGGCATCTTTATTTGGACTTTTTAAAAAAGAAGGAATCGCTGTTTCCGATTTGAGAGATGCTTCGCATTATGCCATAAATAACTTACTGCCTTACATTGAAATATATTTAAAGAAAAATGGAGAATTAAATGTGGATGGCCGGAAAATTGAAATTCAAATTCAGGAATTCACCCAAGCTGTTGCACCTATGTATGAAGCGTATCTCAACATCATCAAAGAAAGAAACAAATTGGAATATGATGATTTGCTAGATAAGGCTATTGATATTCTTTCGATAGATGAGAACATGCTTTTAAATTATCGCGAGAAATACCAATATATTTTGGTTGATGAATTTCAGGATACCAATAAAAAGCAACTTGATTTGTTGGAGGTTTTGATTAGAGAAATAGAACAACCCAATTTGTTTATCGTTGGAGATGATGATCAATGCGTGTATAAATTTCAAGGGGCTAATGCAGCCAATTTTAATTGGATTCGAGAGATTTGTCCGGATATGCAAGTTTTGCTGCTTGATAAAAATTATAGAAGCGCGCAAGCAATTTTAGATAGTTCGCATCATGTTATTAGCCATAACAACAACAGGCATGAATTGAAAAAAGCTGCATTACAAGCTGCTTCTGATTTTGAAGATAACCATCATCCAGTCGTGAAGTCTTTCAAAGATGAAGATCAGGAAGCGTTTGATATTGTGACTGAAATTAAAAAATTAATGGATGCAGGCCTTCAAGATAAGTCCATTACAGTTTTATACAGAAAGAACAAAGAAGCGGCGGTTATAAAAAAATGGCTCAATCATTTTAATATTCCTTTTTCAATAAATCAAAACAAAGGCAATTTGTTGCAAACTGATTTTGGAAAAAGATTGTATAGTATTTTACAGTTTATAAGGTTATATCAAAAAGACAACAATTCTGCCATTGTACATTTCCACAAATTGATGATGCAGTTGGGTTTAACTGAATCATTGTTGTACACAACCCTTTATCATAAACAACATGTAGATAAAAGTATACATTATTTTGATTGGTTAAAATCTGTTCAAGAAGATGAATTAAATAAAAATGCGTCCGATGTATTTCGTCAGTTGTTGTCATTGCATCAGAAAGCCAATCAAATCTTAACAACGGAATATTTAGTTAGTCTGCATAAGTTGGCAACCACCAATCTGGATGTTGCAGTGCAATTGAATCTTTCATGGGATGAATTTGTAAAAGAATTTTCAGCAACTACCAATTCGAATACGCCAATCTCTTTGGCGAACATGATTTTTTATCACCACATTTACGATTTGCCAATTGAATACAAATTAACCGACAAAATTTCATCAGGTGTAATATTATCTACCATACATTCAAGCAAAGGATTGGAATATGATGTTGTTTTTATCAAGGGTTGCCAGAATAAAAACTGGGAAGATACTGGAGACTCAAGAGGTAGCATTAACGTGCCAAGGGTGTTGAATCAAATCATTAAACAGGATTCAGATGATTTAGAAGATTTGAGACGTGTATTTTATGTAGGAATGACCAGATCGAAATTTAAATTATACATCAGTTTTTGTAAAGATGAAACCTTGAAATTTCCTTCTGTAGCTTCTGAATTGTTGAAGCCTTTTTTTGAAATGAAAAATGTGCAAACATTAGACATGCCATTGATTGAGCTTCCTTCATTGGAAGATGATCTGGTTGCATTACAAACTTCAGAACCATTGATGGAGCTTCTGCGAAATAAGATTGCGCAGTTTGCCATTTCTACAAGCAGTACATATAATTGGGTTCAATGTCAAAACAAATTTTTCTTCGCCAACATTTGTAAGATTCAGGATGAAGGCAATGAAGCGATGAGTTTTGGAAGTATGGTACATGAAGTGCTGGAAGAGATTGCAAAAGATATTTCTATTCAGTATGATTTAGTAAGAATTCAATCATTGGTAGATCGAGTGTTCTTATCATATAAAAACCAATTTCATCCTTTACATGAAACTGGTTACAAACAAGCTGCGAAATCTGTAATCATTAATTATTTAAAAGAAAAGCCATTTTTAAAAACGCCTGAAGAAGTAGAGAAATATTTATCGCATACTTTAGAAACTGGTGTGAGGTTAAGCGGTGTTTTGGATCGATTAGAATTTTTAGGAGATACTGCAAAAATCATCGATTATAAATCCGGAAAATATTATCCCAACAATGATGTTTTTATAAGCAGCACCGAACCTGGAAGTGGCTATTGGAGGCAGGGGATGATGTATCATTATCTCATTCATGGTGTTTATGGCAATCAGTTTAAAATTGATTTTTCATTTCATTATGTTGAGGAAAAAGAGGATAAAAATAAAGTGAAGGAATTCACTTATGAAGCCAACCCAGCTTATGAGGAATGGTTATTGAAAATCTGGAACCAAATTCAGGGGATGAAATTTAATAGAAAATGTGCAGATGAGGGATGTGTGTATTGTAAAGAGATGGTTACTATTAAATAGGCTATTTTTTAGCGAAATCACCAAAAATGTATAATAATCGGTGATTAGAATTCAGATAAATTAATTTCCAATAAGTAAAAATGTTTTTTTCTAATTGCATATTGAATCTCATTTGCAATAAACTCAATATTTTTCAAGTTTCTTCTCTTACATTTCTCCTTGAAAAAAATCAATACCCAATTAGAAATTTACTCATGAATTTTCCAATTGCCTATATTTATACTCTACAAGAAAACACCATGCAAATATCAAACTAATATAGGTTGTAAATGCTATTGTATCGATTCCTTTGAATCGGATAAATAAAAAGAAGAGTTCATTTATTACTGTCATTCCCAAAAATTTAGAAAGCAAATTGCTTGATATTATATTATTCATGTTGTTTTATTAAATGGTTAAAAAATCGATTGAACTGGGTTTTGAAATGCAATGATTTAATTCATATTGATAATATTAAAGGTGGATAATGTATTTGAAATCAAACCTAGAAAATATGATTGTAATCTTTTTACAATTAGAAAAAAAATAACAAAAAAAAGTATTTGTAAATAGAGTACAATGTCTGTTTTTAACATTGTGGAAAATAATTCAATCAATGAATAAAAATCAGATTATTGATCTTCCATTAACTCAAAAAATAATCAAACTTGAAAAAAGCAATTCAGAAACTGATGCGTTAAGTAATGAAGTGAGTGTTGATTTTTCTTATGAATTTTTGATAAGTATCGATTTGCCTAAGCCCTTTGTGTTACTTCATTCAAAGGGTGGGGAATCATTATCGTCAAGGGTTTCGCTATTGCCTCCGTTAAAAGAACTGTTATCACATTTGCCAGAATTGAATTTCGATTCTATATTATTTGCACTTACGTTTTATCGCACCATTTCAAAATGTAATCCAATTGATTTAATCAACAATTCAAAAGCATTTAAAACGTTACCTCTACTGGATGATATCTTGAAACCAACTTATGGCTACATTTTATATGCGCATCAATTTGAACAGATTTATGCAAAATTGCCATCCTCTTCAGATTATGATATTGTTACCCTAAGAAAAGATTGGAATAAGAAAAAGCCAGAAGCAATTGAGTATGTTAAACAAATCAAAATCTCTGATGGGTTTTCTTTTTATGATTTAGTTTTAGAAAGAACGGTCGAAGAAAATCATTTTGTGTGGAATGCCAATTTTAAAGGCGCTAATTTATTTTGGAAGTATTTGAATAAAAGTAAAAAGTAAAAAGTAAAAAGTAAAAAGTGAAAATTAAAAAGTGAAAAGTAAAAAGCATTCAACATTTTTGACTTTTTACTTTTGAATTTTAAATAAAAAAATAATGAAAAACATAAAAGATGCCCTTTGGGGTTTTATTGTTGGTGATGCGCTTGGCGTACCCTATGAATTTTCCACGCGCAACATGATGAAAGAAAATCCTGCAGTTGATATGGTTGGTTACGGCACTTATAATCAACCACCCGGGACATGGAGTGATGATACATCCATGCTTTTATGTGTTTTGGAAAATATCATTAATAATGGAGACATTCAATCGCTTTCCGAGTTGTTTGTAAAATGGTATCGTGATGATTACATGACACCTCACGGCGAGTTATTTGATATTGGGATAACAACCAGTCGTGCTTTACAAAAAGTGATGGTTGGTGTAAAGCCAGCATTAGCAGGTGGTGCAGATGAATCATCTTCGGGTAATGGAAGCCTGATGAGATCTTTGCCTTATGCTTTTGTAGACGATATAAAAAAATCGATTTTTAATATGACAATGGAAAATCGGATTACACACCGCAATAGCATTTGTTCTTACTGCTGTATGTTTTATGTGAAAATGATGCGGGCTTTGCTTGAAGGCAAAGATAAATTTGAAGCGGTTAAAGACGGAGCTGCTTATTTAAAATATGGGTGGCGTATTACAGATAGTGATGATGACCATGAAGCGGAATGGGAATGGTTTAAACTTTTATTCAAAGCTGATTTCGCTGCTTTACCCGAATCTGAAATCAAATCTACAGGATATGTATTGAGTACTTTGGAAGCTTCTATTTGGTGTTTTTTAAACACCGATAATTATAAAGATGCAGTGTTGAAGGCTGTTAATTTAGGTGGAGATACCGATACAATTGCAGCAATAACAGGTGGTTTGGCTGGACTGTATTATGGGTATGATAATATTCCTAGTAATTGGTGCGAAAAAATTGCTGGTCAACATCTAATTAATAATCTTTTAAATAAAATCAATCTCAATGAAAAATACATTCAAAAATTATGAGGCAGTGGCCCCACTATGTAATTTATTGATAGACAATGATGGTATCATGCAGCTCGGTCTTTATAAGAAAGCCTTCTTTAAGAGTTTGGTTTTGATAATGAAATATAAAACGGAATACTTTGTTATTGATCCACCAGAGAAGCTAATGGATGCTTTTTTTCTCGATGAAAAATCCCTTATTGATTTGGCATTTTACGAAGATGGTTTATATATTACTGACATTGAAAATAATCCGTTATCCAATGAAAAGGCGACTTTGATTTATAATTATATTTCAAGTCAAATGTTTGGTACATTATCAAATCAATTGTTTTTTACAACATATCCCAATTACTATTTTTTTTATAGGGAGATGTTTGAGTTGTTTAATAATTGAAGAAAATGAGTATAAATTGAGATTTTATTTTTTCAACTGAAATTTTCTCTTAATTGATTTTTAATTAAATTTAGATTTTATTAATCTTCAAATAAAAATTAATAATTTTACAAAAAAATCATCATGGCTATTCCTGTAAAATATATGATAGATGACAAGGGGCAAAAAACATCTGTTTTGATTCCTATCAAAGCTTGGACAAAAATTAATGAAGACTATATTAAACTTCAAAATAAAATTGAAATACTAACTGGCATTAAGCAAGCTTTACAGGAAGTAAAAACAGCCAAAAAGACGGGCAAGAAACTACAAACCTTAAAAGACTTTTTAAATGAAGGTCACAGTTAGTGTTACAACAAATTTTATAAAGTCAGCAAAACCCCTCATCAAGAAATATAATTCACTAAAAAGTGATCTATTAAGGTTGGAAAAGGAGTTGTTTCAAAATCCACATATAGGTATTGCATTAGGAGACAACGCTTATAAGATAAGACTTAGAATTTCCTCAAAACAAAAAGGAAAAAGTGGCGGTGCTAGGGTTATAACTTTAGTGGAATCCAACCTTTTAATTAAATCAGAAAAAGTTTCAGAAAATGAAACTATAGTTTACCTATTAACCATATTTGACAAGTCAGAAATAGAAAATATTTCTGAAAAAGAACTAAGGGATTTAATAAGCCATTACAAATAATGCCTTTAGAATTATAAGGTATTTAAATCTTTATAAATTCAATCAGAATCTAAAGTCATAATTTCTAAATTTATTTCTTCATTGTAAATACTTTACAATCAGCATCTCTATATTCGTTTCATGAATTTCAATCTCAACCTCGTCTTCTAATTCCCATTCATTAATCATTTATTGTTTAAACAACTAAAAAAGTTGTATCAGGAGAAGTATGTTTTCAAGTGCCGCTTCTGAAATTAATACCGATATATAGGTATTGATATAGCAATTAGTTCTTTGACTTATTGGTATTGTACATCTGTTTTTTAAGGTGATTTATTTATTAATTATTTAAAAATTAAAAAATTTAAACTATGGTAAAAATGAAAACAAATGCATTTGAAAATGCAACATCAATTGAAGTAAAAAAAGCAACTAAAGTAAAAAACAAAGAAATTGGAAATGTAAATTCAAAAGAAAAGGAAACGAAAAAAGTTCCAAAAAAAATTGATTTGATTATGTCTTACGACATTAATGAGGAGTTTGCCATTGAGGCTTCCAAAAGAAGAACCGAATTTGTAATGCGGTATTGGTTTGATAAAATTAAGTACAAAGGGGAAGATAAACCTAGGTTTGAATATCTTCCTTTGGATTCGGAATTAAGAAATAGATGTTCGCTTATTTTAGAAAAACATACACTAGACAATAGGGTTGTACGTTTTGAAGAGGCTTTTGTTTATGTTATGTTGAATGCTAAATAAAAAGTTTTCCTGGCTTGGCAATATTTTCCAAGCCAGGGATTTTATTTGGTTTCTTCCATAACTTCCTTAATCACTTTCTTAGCACTCACCCGTACAAAGTCTATCCAAAGGATATTCAATAAAATATAATAAATCATCAGCCAGTTATCATCATGAGTATTGGCTTTCAAAAATCTGAAAAATATGTTGAGGTAAATCATACCGCCAAACATAAATAGCATTCTGCTTTGTATGAACTTTTTCATAATAAATAAGATTTTTAAAAACTTAATATTCATTTCGAATTTGATCGTCTACATACTGAACAATTTCATCAGTCATAACCCTAACGAAATCTACCCAAATGATACTCACCAATAAATAACTGATCAAGGAAAAGTTGTCGTTGAAATTAATATCAATAACAAATCGCGTAATGATGTTAATGACAATTAAACCTACTAAGATGGTTACGATTCTTCTGTATTTAACTAAATTTCTGATATACATCGCTTTTAAATTTAAAGGTGAAAAATAAAAGTATTCGACAATTGAATTTATTAAATGGGTTTGTAACCTTTTTACAAAGTGAAAAAAAATATTTTTTAATTTATTTTCCAATCCAATTTTTTACCAGTTTTTTATAAAATTATTATTTCATATATTGCTTTATCCAAATTAAATCATAAAATATGCCTATAAATAAAAATGCTGCTTTTCGCTATAGAATTATAGATGGTTGCTTGAGAAATTCAATGCGCAAATACCCAACCCTTCAAATGCTCAAAGAAATGATCATGGAAGGTGCAGGACTTAATTCTCTTTCTGATTCTCAAATTAATAAAGACATCAGGGCAATGAAAGATATTTATAATGCCCCGATTGAAAACCACAAAATTTATGGCGGTTATTATTATACAGAGGAAGGTTTTTCAATAAATAGTTTTCCGCTTACACATGATGAAATTCGAGTGCTGGATATGTCATCCTCAATCTTGAAACAAATTAAATACAGTGGATATTTCAATCAATTTGAATCGGTTATCGATAAACTTATAAGTGGATTTAGAATTTCTCAAATTCCTGGTTATGAAAACCGACAAATTATTGAAGTTGAACAGCCCATTTCGGATACGGGTTTACGTTGGATTGAAATGGCTTATGAAAGCATCATCAATAAATTACCACTTCATGTTGATTACAAGAAGTTTAATAGTGATGAAACGAAACAACATATTTTTAGCGCCTATATCATTAGGGAATATCGAAATCGTTGGTACATCACTGGTTTTTCTGAAAAATCGGAAGCCATTACTACATTGGCTTTAGATAGAGTTGTAAACATGGAGCTCATGAAAGGCGGTTATCGCTCTGCGGATTTTGATGCAAAAGATTTTTTCAAATACGGCTTTGGTGCTACGGTTTACAGCGATTCTAAACCATTTAAAGTAGAATTGTTGTTTGATAATTCTTTATCCGGTTATATGCTTACCAAGCCATTACATTCCACACAAAAAGTATTGGGACATAATGAAGATTTCTTGCATCTCGAAATTGAATGTTATTTAACACCTGAACTTGAAGGCACAATTTTAAGTTATGCTGAAAAAGTAAAAGTGCTTGCACCGCAGGAATTGATTGATCGGGTGAAGACTAGGGCAGAGGGATTGGTGGGTTTGTATAAGTGATGGGATTTTAATTAAATATGTTTATGAGAAATGTAGATCTATCCTATATTTCTCACTTCCCTTATTTGTTCACCGAATAATTTAAAATCAACTACATCTAAAGGTGCAACTTTTAATAAACTCATTTTTCCTTTATTATTTCTATTATTGGGATGGACATGTTTTTTTGAAGAAAATGAGATAACTCTTCTTTTAGATTCCTCAATTTTAGCATCTGAAATTTTTTTTGAAAATTTATTTTTCAAAATGATAGTAATACTATTATATTTGCATCTAATACAATCAAATGGACAATTTGTTATCTAATTTAAAGATTAAAGTAAGCGATGGGTTATTTCAAATCGATCCATTTACCAGTAAATTAGGGAAGTCGATTATTTTTCATTCCGTTGAAATGATTACCGAGCTGGGATTTGAAAAGTTTACGTTTAAAAAACTCGGCGAATCTATTGGATCGCCTGAAGCGTCTATCTACAGATACTTTAAAAGTAAAAATCAACTGCTTTGCTATTTAATTTCATGGTACTGGGGTTGGATGGAGTGTAGGTTGATTTTAGAAATTGCCAATATATCATCTCCAATAGTAAGATTAGAAAAATCCATAGCCTTGGTTCTGTCTAATACTAACGAGAATCTCCTGATTGAGGAAGTTGAAGTGTATAAATTGCATCAAATTACCATTTCGGAATCCATTAAAACATACTTAAATAAAGATGTTGACAATTCAAATAAAGAAGGCGCATTTTTGAATTACAAACAGTTTGTTGAACGCGTTTCAAAAATCATCAATGAGATTAATCCAGATTATAAATTTCCCCAAATGCTTTTAACGACTATTTTTGAAGGAGCGCATTTACAAGTTTTTTTCGGAGAACATTTGCCGCGATTAACTAACAAACAAAATGCACCAGACTATATTACCAAATTTTACATCAACCTTGCTTTACAATCAATAAACAGTTAATTATGAAAACACCGTATCAACGTTTTTGGCTTTTATTAAAACCAGATAGCAAAGAGATTTATCAAGTATATACTTACGCTTTTTTTAAAGGTGTTATCGCACTTTCTTTACCGATAGGCATTCAATCCATTATCAACCTCATTCAAGGTGGGGCCGTTTCTGTTTCTTGGATGGTACTTGTTTTTATAGTTACCCTTGGCATTGCATTAGGTGGTTACATGCAACTCATGCAGATGAGAATTATTGAAACCATCCAACAGAAAATATTTACGCGTGCTGCTTTTGATTTTACATACAGAATTCCGAAAATAACGTTCGAACAAATTTACAAGCATTATGCGCCCGAACTGATGAATCGATTTTTTGATGTGCTCACTTTACAAAAAAGTCTATCAAAAATTATAATAGATTTCTCAACAGCAATTCTCCAAATTGTATTTGGTTTAATCTTATTGTCATTGTATCATCCTTTCTTTATTTTGTTTAGTATTTTGTTGATAGTGTTGGTATTTAGCATTATAAAATTTACAAGTAAAAAAGGCTTGGAAACGAGTTTAAATGAATCGAAATATAAATACAAAGTTGTTTCTTGGTTGGAAGAATTGGCTAGAGTGAAAGACAGTTTCAAACTTGCTGGTGATTCAAGTCTTCCAGAATCAAAGACAGACGAAAGGGTTTTTGGTTATTTAGATTCTAGAGAAAATCATTTTCAGGTGCTTAAAAAACAATATGTATTACTCTTGTTTTTCAAAATCATCGTTGCACTAGGTTTGTTGATTGTTGGTGGTTTGTTGGTGATAAATCAACAAATGAATATTGGTCAATTTGTGGCAGCAGAAATTATCATCTTATTGGTCATTGATTCTTCTGAAAAAATAATTTTGAATCTTGAAAATATTTTTGACATCCTTACATCCTTAGAAAAATTAGGACAAGTAACCGATTTAGAATTGGATAATCAAACCAATAATTCAACATTGAATCATGATATTAATTTACCTATTCAAGTTGAACTAAAAGATTTAAGTTTTACCTATCCTGGAAGAACTAAAACCATCATAAAAAATGTGAACTATCATTTCAAAGCAAATCAAAATTATTGCATCACTGGAAATAATGGTTCTGGAAAATCAACACTTATACATTTAATTAGTGGATTGTATCATCCTCAATCAGGTAGGGTTTGTATTAACGATTTGCCTATTAACAATTACAACATTTCCCAACTTTATAAAGTAGTAGGAAATGGCTTGTCTGAAGAAACCATATTTGAAGGAACATTGTTGGAAAATATTACTTTAGGCAGGGAATTTGTAAAAATTGAAGATGTACTATGGGCTGTTGAACAAGTTTATCTTACAGAGTTTGTAAAAGAATTGCCAAAGGGATTGGATACTTTAATTGATATTGGTGACAGACTTTCTAAAAGTATAATGCAAAGAATTATCATTGCAAGAAGCATCGTTAATAAGCCCAAATTATTGTTGCTAGAAAATCAAATCGATTTCATAAATGAAAATGAAAGAAATAAAATCATTGACTTTTTAACGAATAAATCAAATGGTTGGACATTAATCAGTATTTCGAATAATAAATATCTCCAACAAAAATCAGATGAAATAATTGTTATGAAAGATGGAGAAATTTTAAAAACTTAAGGTCTATTTTTTTTAATGATAACTGTATTTAAATCATTGGACTCTTTTTGAAAAGAAATTATTATAAACAAGCCAGTTTTATTTTATAAAATAAATTATGCTAAACATTACACACAACACGATAAAAGATAAAGCTTATTTGGAGAATTTAAGTTCTTTCATATTATTGTCAGCGCGAATCAACAATCGGAAATTAATTAAATTTCTTTATGTGCTTGGAACGATTATTTTACTTATCCTTTTTTTGCCATGGACTCAAAATATCAGGTCGAATTCAAAAGTAACAGCGCTTAAACCAAATCAACGACCACAAACCATTCAATCCATAATTGCTGGTAGAATAGAAAAATGGTATGTTGAAGAAGGTCAGTTTGTAAAGAAAGGAGATACCATTTTGTTTTTAAGCGAAACCAAATCAGAGTATTTGGATCCTGATTTAGTGGGCAATACAGAGCAACAATTAAAATCAAAAGAATTTGCGGTAAAATCTTACATGGAAAAAGTAAAGGCAAATGACAATCAAATTGATGCAATGACCAACGCACGTAAATTAAAATACGAACAAGCGGAAAATAAACTCATACAAGCTAATTTAAAAGCAAAAATTGATAGTACAGAACTTTCGGCTGCACAAGTAAATTACAAAATTGCAAAAGAGCAATTGGTTCGGATGGAAGAGTTGTATAAAGAAGGGTTGAAATCACTAACTGAGCTTGAAACCAGAAGATTGAAATTGCAAGAAACTCAGGCTAAGGTTATCGCTAAAGAAAATAAATACATTACCAGTAAAAATGAAATATTAAATGCGAAAATAGAATTGCAAAGTATAATTGCAGATTATTCGGATAAGATTTCAAAATCTGAAGCAGATAAATTTGCAACACTTTCAAATATGTATGATGCAGAAGCTACCGTTACGAAATTGCAAAATCAATTTGTGAATTATAGCATTAGATCAGGCATGTATTATATTTTAGCGCCTCAAGATGGTTATATTACTCAAGCGATACAATCTGGTATTGGTGAAACCGTTAAAGAGGGCGAAGAAATAATTAGCATCATGCCTGCGGATTATGAATTGGCCATTGAAATGTTTGTAGAGCCAATGGATATTCCATTATTGGAAATTGGTCAGCATGTACAAATTCAATTTGATGGTTGGCCTTCAATAATATTTTCAGGTTGGCCAGGTATTTCTTACGGTACTTATGGTGGAACAATTGTAGCGATTAATAATTTTACCAATGAAAATGGGAAATACAGGGTGCTGGTTTCACACGATAAAAAAACGCATGCTTGGCCAAAGGAAATCAGAATTGGTGCTGGTGCTAAATCCATGACGCTTTTAAAAGAAGTACCCATTTGGTATGAATTATGGCGTCAAATAAATGGGTTCCCAGCAGATTATTACAAACAAAATGCAAATCAAAATAAGGATAAAAATAAAAAAGATGCTAAAAAGTAAATGTGGTTTTATATTAATGCTGGTGTTAATTGCATTAAATGGTTTTGGACAAACTGAATCATCTTTAAAATTGAGTTACGCTAATTTTTTACAATTGGTGAAGCAAAATCATCCTTTAGCAAAGCAAGCGAATTTAATTCCTAAGACAGCCAATGCCAATACGCTTCTCGCACGTGGAAGTTTTGATCCGAAGTTGTTTTATGAATTCAACAATAAGTTTTTCGATAAAAAAAACTATTACGAATTGGGCAATGCTGGATTTAAAATTCCAACATGGTATGGTGTTGAATTTAAAACAGGCTTCGAAAGAAATCAAGGTGTTAATTTAAATCCTGAAAACAAAACGCCCAATCAAGGTTTGATTTACACGCAAATTTCAGTTCCCCTATTACAAGGTTTAATTATTGATGAAAGAAGATCAACACTTAAACAAGCCCAATTATTTCAACAATTATCGGTTTATGAAAAGACGAACACCATAAACGAATTGTTGTATAAAGCAGGTAAAGCTTATTGGGATTGGCAATTGTCGTTTACAAATGTAGAAGTTTTTCAAAATGCCGTAAAGCTTAGCCAGGAAAGGGTTGAAGCCATCAAAGTTGCATCGAGACTAGGGGATAGGCCTGCGATAGATACCGTTGAAGCCATCATACAACTTCAAGATAGAATTATTGCATCTCAACAAGCATTGATGGATTACAGAACTAAATCATTGTTACTCTCCAATTTTTTGTGGCTTGAAAATGATATTCCTATTGAGTTGACGGATAAATCAATCCCTGAAATTGCTGCTGAAAATTATGAAAATGAAAACAAGCTTTTGACTAATCTCACTAAATTAGATAGTTTAATCAATAATCATCCAAGCATTAAAGTGTACGATTTTAAATTGCAACAATTAGCAATTGAAAAAAAGTTTAAGAAAGATAAATTAAAGCCCAGTTTGAATTTTAATTACAACCCTTTATTTGATGCTAAAAATTTATCGACGGGTTTTCAAAACAACTACAAATGGGGATTGGTGGTTGGTTTTCCATTATTGTTGAGGAAAGAGCGTGCTGATTTACAACTGACAAAAATAAAAATTGAAAACACAACTTATGAAACGCGCAACAAACGTAACGAGCTTTTTAATAAAGTAAAAGCTACGTTTAATGAATTCAACACCTTTAAAAATCAAATTGATTTATACAGTGAAAATGTGCTCAACTACAAGCGTTTATGGCTATCCGAAAAGCGTATGTTTGATTCTGGAGAAAGTTCTTTGTTTATGATCAATAGCCGAGAAATGAGTTACATCAATGCCCAAATTAAATTAAACGAAATCATCAATAAAAGTAAAAAAGCAGGATTGGATGTTGAGTATTCGTTTGGGGTGTTGAATGGGATGTATTAACTGTATTACATTATCTTCATACTAATATTTTATAAGTTTGAGTTGGGTAGTCAAGATTTATTATTGAATTATTGAAATTATGCCAAATTGTTATTTTAGCTCATTTTGAAATAATAAATAAATTTTTATTTTTAATCAATAGTTTATCAAATGAAGCATTTTATTTTGAGTTTTATTTTTTTTATGCGATAGCATTATGCAATGGCCAAGAGCTCAATAATACTCTAGAAAAAAATATTAATAGAATTTCTTTTCAATTTAACTACTATTCTAATCCAGTTGGAGGTGAAATAAAAATTCAAAATTTTCGACATGAAAATTTAAAAGTCGGCGTCTATAAAAATTCAAAAAATGGATCAAATGTTATAAATCTAACTAGTTTACCTCAAGGTCAGTATAAATTTATTTTAACTTATGAAAAATTCGAAGGAGAGGAAGTTAGAAATTCATCTGGTCAAGAATTTGAATTTATGAGTTATTACAATGTTATTTTAAATACATTTATAACTTTTGATTATTTAGGAAATGTCAATGAAAATTTTTGCTCAGATGGGCAGAACCTTTATCTATTAGCGAACCCAAATAAAATAATTGTTTTTTTTGAAATCAAATAATAAATCACTAATTATAGGAGTTATTTTTTCAATTTTGATGTTATTGCCATTGGTCAAAGTGAATGAGGTTAAAACGGTTTGAGCAGTATGAAGCAATCTGCTTAATTACTTTGTGTCTTCACGACTTTGTGCCTTCGTATTCCATCTTTTCAGTCTTTCCTCCCTTATGTTTTTTGTCTGTAACAAAAGAAATTGCGACTTTGTGTCTTTGTGCCTTCGTGTTTCCAACATCAAACTCAACACAACACATTTCACCCCATAACAAAAATGGTCAACCTCTTCAGATTGACCAAAATTCTCGCTGGGTGGAGCTGCAGGGACCACAATTAGCTCAATTTTACTGTTTTTTGAAAGTGCTGAAAAATCAATAAAATTAGTATTAAATTCAACTAAATCAAATAGTTATAGCTTTTATCTAAAATTGAATAAGATGGAATGGGATTGAACTAAATGGACTAATTGTGGGCTAAATGTGGGCTAAAATTTGCTATATTTGTAATATGGCTACAATTAATTTTATTCTTCAGGGTGAAAATAATCCCACCAAAATTTATGTAAGATTTAAAGACGGTAGAAACGTCGATGTAAAAGCAAAAACCAGATTTTCAATTAACCCTGAAAATTGGAGCACAACAAAAGGTCAACCCAAAAACCTTAAGGATGCTGTTTTTAAAAAATTGAATCATGATTTAGAGATTCTCAAAAATGACATCTTAAACCATTATCATAATACATCATCCACTCAGCCCATAAATTCGAAATGGTTTAAAGATTTTTTTAATCCGCCTCCACCCAAGGAGAATCAGGATTTTATTCCGGATGGATTTATAGAGCACATTGATTATTACCTCAAGCATAAAAAAAGCTCCTTACAACAAGCTTCATACAAAAAGATAATTGTATTTAAGCACCTGCTTGAACGTTTTCAAACAGCGGAAGGTTGTCAGTTTTTAGTGAAAGATGTAAATGCTGATTTTAAACTCCGATTTGAAAATTATTGTAAGACGCAAAAGTATTCGCCCAACACAATTGCTCGGGCAATTAAATTCATCAAAACCATTTGCTATAGTGCAAGAAACAATGGTGTAGAAACCCATTTCCAACTCAATAGTATCAAGACTAAATTTGAAAAAGTTGAAAAGATTTTTTTAACTAAAGACGAGATAGAATTACTTATCAACACCAATTTTGAAAAGAATTATTTAGACAATGCAAGGGATTGGCTGGTCATCAGTTGTGAAACCGGACAAAGAATATCGGACTTTATGCGATTTAAAAAAGAACAAATAAGATTTCAGGATGATGTGCCACTTATTGAATTTACTCAGATTAAAACAGGTAAGATAATGGCAATTCCATTGAGTAAGCAGGTGAGAACTATTTTGGAAAAGAGAAATGGCGATTTCCCACGACCTATAAGTGACCAGCGATATAATGAATATATAAAAGAGGTTTGTAAAATTGCAGGAATCAATAAAATGACTAAAGGTAGTAAGATAGACAAAGATGAAATACGAAAAGAAACTGGCGTATTCCCTAAGTATGAATTGGTTACTTCTCATATTGGAAGACGCTCTTTTGCAACCAATAATTATGGATTTATACCAACATCATTATTAATCAATGTAACCGGTCATTCTACAGAAGCGATGTTTTTGGAATATATCGGTAAAACTGTAACAGAAAAGGCAATTCAATTAGCGGAATATTTCAAGTAAATTGGAGATTTTAAATGATAATGTTTCATAAATTGCGCATAAAAGTATATATTTGGGTAATAAAATACACGTTAAATGAAAACGGAACAGGTAATAATGCCTAAAAACCTAAAGCTACTTACCACCTTGGGTGAAAATATAAAGTTAGCTCGCTTGAGAAGAAAACTAACTGCAGAACAAGTAGCAGAAAGGGCAGGAATTGGTAGAAAGACATTGTACAGCATTGAGCTTGGAATTCCATCAGTTTCGATGGGTAATTATCTCCAAGTACTTTTTGTATTAGGTCTTCAAAATGATATTGTAAATGTTGCAGCAAATGATACTTTAGGCAGAAAGTTACAAGATGCTGGAATGGTAATTAATAAAAGAGGCGCAAAAAGAACGCTATAAGTTATGGCAATTCAAGAAAAAAAAATATGGGTTTATGCAGATTGGTCTGATTTGAAAGGATGTAAACTTTTGGGCATACTAACGGCGCAGCATGTACGAGGAAAGGAAATATTCTCATTTGAATATGAAAAGGAATGGCTTCAAAATGACCATTCGTTGTTTTTAGATCCAAATCTAAATTTTTATCAGGGTAAGCAATACTTGCAGGAAACAGAAAATAATTTTGGTGTTTTTTTAGATTCATCTCCCGACAGATGGGGTAGGTTATTGATGAGAAGAAGAGAATCTATTCTTGCCAAACAAGAAAATAGGAACGAAAAAATATATTTCGAAAGCGATTACTTATTAGGTGTATATGACGGACATAGAATGGGAGGTTTGAGATTCAAATTAGAGCCATCAGGAGCATTTTTGAACGACAACAGAGAAATGGCTTCGCCTCCTTGGACTTCACTAAGAGAATTGGAGTACGCAAGTTTACAATTAGAAAATGAAGATGCTGTAAATGACCCCCAGTATTTGAAGTGGTTATCAATGCTGGTTAATCCGGGTTCATCGTTGGGTGGAGCAAGACCAAAAGCTAGTGTAATTGATGAAAAACAGAATTTATGGATTGCGAAATTTCCAAGTGTTCAAGATACAAAAGATGTGGGTGCATGGGAAATGGTGGTTCATACTTTGGCGGTTGAATGTGGTATTCATGTACCGGAAGCAAAGTTGATTCGTTTCTCTGGCAAACACCATACCTATTTATCCAAACGATTTGATAGAACCGAAATGGGACTTCGATTACATTATGCATCTGCAATGACTTTGCTCGGTTATTCCGATGGAGCAGACAATAATGAAGGTGTCAGTTATCTTGAAATGGCAGAGTTTATAATACAGCGTGGAAATAATGTTACCAAAGAGCTTGAGCAATTATGGAGAAGAATTTTATTTAACATCCTGATTTCAAATACAGATGACCATTTGCGTAACCATGGATTTTTATTGACCAAATCGGGATGGCAACTTTCACCTGCATATGACATGAATCCTAATGAATTTGGAACGGGATTAAAATTAAATATCAATGACAGTAACAATGACTTGGATGTTTCTTTAGCAATAGAGGTAGCAAAGTATTTTAAATTGAGCGAAGAAAATTCAAATCGAATATTAAATGAGATGCAAAAGTCATTGAAAGATTGGAGTAAAGTTGCCAAACATTTTGGCATTGGCAATAGCGAAATTGAGTTAACAAAAAATGCGTTTAAAAATATAAAATAGCGTTATTATTTATGACACCTCCTTACACATTTGACAATTGGATTAATGGTGAAATTTGTCTTTTATCATCATCAACCGGTTTATTATTGAAGGGTGAAAAAATTCCTATTCAGGCAAGATGGGCAGAGATAAAAAGATCTGATGTTGTTAAAATTAGGCAGAAGCAAAAAGAAATATTTGAGTGTTCGGTTAAGTTAAAACTTGATAAGCTTATCAAACAATTTGATTCTAATTCTAAGAATACCAAATCAATAGAGGCTTTGTTAAATAGGCTAATAATTAAATTTGATGAGATTCTTTATGATGGGTTACAAGATAATAAACCTTATGTCACTTTAAAAACGGATAGTACAGTATTTGAATACAATCATTATGTGGGTATCAAGAATTATGTAAGTAATTATATTTTATTATCTAAAAGGAATAAAAGTGTTTTTATTCACGCTACAAGCTGTAAGTTATATCATTTGGATTTTGTGTACCCACAAGTTGAAGCCGAGGCTTATTTTAGATTTTTAACGTGGTTAAAAGAAAAAAAACTGAATTTAAATAATCAAGAAGAAGTAATTATAAATAAGAAAAATTGGAGAGATGATATTTTTAAAGATGAACAACACTATAAAAAAGGGTTAGAAATAATTGCAAAGTTGGTTGATAATAAAGCACAAGTTTCAACTCACTCATTTGTATATCATGTGTTCAGGAAAAATAACTTTTTGAAAGATTTCAAGCATAAAGTGTACATCCAATTTCTTGCGGACGAGTACTCTGTTAAAATTAAAGGCGTTAAAATATCTTCAAAGAAGCCAGCATATTTGGTTGATTGTTTGAAATTAGAATTTCCCGGCTTAGATTATCACTAGAAAAATCGCTCCCAAAATAGTTCTGTTTTGCTCCCTTTTTAGTTCTGTTGTTAATTTACAGCATTAAATGTCTTTATTATTTTGCACCTAATTAATTCAGTTTATATGGTGCATTCTACAATACTACATAATCTCTCGCCGGAGCAAATCAGCTCTATGTTTCAGGAATTGAAAAAGGATATCTCTGCACTTAAGGTGCAGAATGAAAAGCCTAAAACCGACGGGTATCTTACTCGGCAAGAAGTAGCCGATATGCTAAAATGCGATTTGTCTACAGTACACAACTGGACAAAAGCGGGTACTCTTATTGCATACGGGATAGGGAACAGGGTGTACTATAAATTATCTGATATCGAAGCAGCAATGTTACCCATAAATAAAAAACGAAAATCCCAATAAATTCTTTAACCATTAAATATAAAAAAATGAAAAAAAAACACCAATTTGATTTTCACACTTTTTTTGATAACAGAAAGTGTAAGTTCTCTAAATGTCAGTATCCAATTGCCGACCAGGAACATGCAACGAGAGAATATTGTCCAAAAGAGGTATTACCAGACGGTACAATTAAGAATTGTAAAGATGATTACTGGGCAGTGATTAAAAAAGAAGCCAAAACCATTTATAAGGAAATGGAGTTGTTTCACAAAATGATGGCCGAGCGTTTGGACCATTTGTTTATTTTGAATCTCCCAACAATAACTGTAGATATTCTTGAGAGCACCGGTATCGAATTGACCAAATCCTTATTTTATCGTAAAGAGAACGAAATCAGCTATTTCTATTTTATTGATTATTTCGTAACCTATAACTCAATTAACAAACAATTAAAAATTTCAAAACATGAAAATGAATTATTCTAATGCTATGCTGTTAAACTCATTAAGCGAGAGTTATCAAATGAAGCATCAACTCAATGGCTCAAAAATCAAATATTTAATAGCTGGAGTTTTATCTGGTATTGTAATTTGCGGTGTAATATATTTCAACAGAAATAAACATACGAATGCCGTAATTTCCAATTTGAAAAACCAAAATTTAAAATTGCGGTTAGAAAATGAAAGTCAACGAAAATCAATTAATAAGTTAAGTGCGCAAACGATTATTAAGCCAGTTATCAAGGAGACAGAAAGTAGTGAAAAGTCATCAGTGTAGGATAGGGGGCATATTGAAATAATATCAGTTGTTGGATTAAGAGCGGGAATTTTATTTGCGCTGAACAAGAAGAATAAAAACATCCCCGATAACAATGTATGTTTCGGGGATGTAAACGTGAGTTAACAAACGTTTTAATTCTCAAAGAATATTTTTCCATTCCAAGGATATTCAACGCCTCTCCAAATTGTTGCTTTTAGGCAAATTGAAATGATGAAAATAAAAAATATTATTGCAATTTTTTTAAGCTTGTCATCCTGATTTCTGTAACGTAATGTCAATATCAAATGGATTAATAGAAGTAAATACATTATTCCGTACCATATCAAGTCACCTAATCCCCAACCGAAAGCAATTTTATTATAAAATGTCCCCAAGAAACAAATCAAAACTTGTAAGCTTAGAATTAAGAAGTTGATTTTTTTCCACATAATGTTAGTCAATGTTGCTTTAAGTTCTGAATTCTTATCACTGGCGAAAAATGTTTGTTGACGATTTGCAGATTTTGTTTTTCAATATTTCTATGTCAGTTTATGTTTGCATTGTCTTCTTAGCATGCAGCATGACGTTTTCGGGCTTGGCGTTGATTAACCACAAATTTGTCTGCGGAGCACTTAATCGCCAATTTCAATTGATGCCAATCTTTCATTCGTCAAGTTTTCTTTGTTTAGAGTCGTCCTAAAGTAGCACATAACGTTTTGCTGCTTTGCGAAGGCGGGGATTTTTAGCACTAAACTTCATTAGATGCACAAAGCTTGAATTTAGCACTTCACTGTCATAGAAGCACGAAGCCCCCGCTTTTGCAAAACGGCTGTTAGTAGCAGTTTTATATATTCCCTGCAACAATTACATCTTCTTCACGTCCGCTTAAACAAAAACCTACTTTAGGTCTGTTACAAGATTTGAAGATTCGAGCAAAGGTCATGCTTGAGTCCAAAGTTTCTTGACTTGTCCAATCTGTCAAGATAGTATCTATTGCCTCAAAAAAACTTTTGTCTCCTATTTTTTTAATACGTTCAATGAACTGTTTAGTAGTTTCACTTTTGTCATGTGGACTTTTAAGCATGATATAAGGAAGTAATAGGGCTGTCGACCCTTTTATCTCTCCACTTTTAGAAAAGATGTCTTTTAATAATTTTAGGTCTCGTTTTGCTAAAATGTCAATTTCCATTGCATCATGGTCGTTTAAAAATTCTTCTTCGTTAAAGCCCATATCGTAAAACTCATTGTAAAACTTATGGTGACAAATTTGGTTAAATAAGAGAGGCATAATATCTGTCACACCTTCATTGTCTTTTATCATTGGAGGTTTGAGTCCGTTTAACTCATACTTAATATGTAAAAGTTCATGTGCAAAGCAAGCATCAGGAGCGTCTGCTTTTTTATAAGTTATAACCGCCTCACCATTTACTATTTTCGCTGACCAGCCTGTTTGATTGTCTTTTATAAGTTTAACAGAAATTCTTTCTGCTACTTCATTATATAAGTCCTCGTTATATTCAGTAACAAGGTCTGTGAGTTCATATTTAAATATTTTTTTTCTTGGCATAGGTTTGTTTCAAAATTGCTACTAACTTTTTGGCTCTTGGCGCAGTGGCGGATTTAGGAGTACAAAACTGTCAATACACCACAAAAGTTGATGCGAGGTAGAATGTTCAATTAACCACTTCACCCGACATTGAGACAAACGCCTGTTATGCAAAGTGCTTTTTGTGGATCGATTTTACTCTATTTACCTGCTAATTTTGCGGCTTCTTCAATTCTATTTGCAAGTTTCTCTACATCCACATATTTGTAAACTTTAAATCCTGCTGCTTCAATAGCTTTTGGAATTTCTCCTGGATCATCGGTTTCGCCTTGATTATTTTTAAGGTGGTGTATTTGAATTCCAACAAGACCATTTCCCCTCTCAAGAGATTTTTGAATTTCGTAATTTATAAATTTTCTTCCTGCGCTTTTAGCACCTATAAATACAACAGTTACTGAAGTACCTATAAGAGCATTATCAATCATTTTTTTTATTTCATCATCACTTTTCTTTTTTGATTCTTCCCATAATGAGGCATCTTTAAAACCAGCAGCAGCATTTCCTGTAATATTTGGAATGCTCCTAATCTGGTTGACTCTCCATATATCTCTTTGGTAATGGAAGCTAAAAAAAACTGTTCTTGCCATAATTTTATTTGTTTATTGTTTGAATAATTGTGATTACTTTTTGAATTATTTCATCTGCAGATAATTTGTCAGAAGCTAATTCCTTAATGATTGGAATTGCCCATTCCAATCCAACATAATATTTTTCAGGTGCTTTCAATATTTCATCAAATATATCTTGTGTGATATATCCTGTTGCAGCAATTGGAATCGGAATCAGTCCTTGAGAAATTGCAATTTCAAATTCTCTTTTTACTCCGTTTGCTGAAATGATATTTCCCTTTCCATCATTCTTGTTTCCGAAAATAAATACTGCAATGCCAGCTAACAAAATCATTCTCTGTCTGTATTCTTCCCAAAGGTCTGGTAGTTTTTTTTCGCCTGTTTCAAATTGTGGAAAAGGTCTCATGATTAACTGGTCTTCTGAATATCTTTCGGGTCTTTCGTAAACCGCTTCTAATGCACCATTGATAACAGCACTACCAACTCCCCAACCAAAACCATTTACAATTCTAAAACCTGCTGAAACAATATTCCTACTTAATGAGTGAATAAAACTTTGTGCTTCGTTTCTATTCCATGCTCCGTATTCTTCTGCACTTCCTGAAATGAAAACTGTTTTCTTTCTGAATCGTCTTTCTATTTCTTTTAAAATTTCTGTGATGTCTGAATACTCGTCAACTAAAATGGCTTTTATTTTGTACCGCATCAAGTCGTTAATCATTAACTCTTGCTTTCTCAAATTGTATTTATATATCTCATCATCGTCTTTGCCTTTGCTTTGTTTCTTGATGAAGCAATAATGTTGTCGGCTGTCCTCTCCAAATTGAATATTTAGTCTGCTCAAAACATAATCAAGATTGGGGTCAGTGAAACTGAATCCAATGAAAAGAAAAGTTTTTGAAATAAGGTCTCCGCTTAAAGTTGTAACAAATGATTCATGAGTTTTATAATAAGATTCATATTGCTCCTTTGTAATAATAGCATCAGCAGGGTGGTGAACATCACCGTGCATTTTATAAATTACTACATCTCTTTTTGGTCTTGTGTTTGCTAACTGTTTTACTTGATGCTTAATGTCAACTACTTTGTTTGCAGCTTTCGAAGAATTCTCAATAAGAGTATCATAGTTCGTTGTCCAAAAAGTTGTCACTGGTAATCGTGCTAATATTTTGTGATTCTCTGTTGCCTCTGCTTCTTGTGCAAACTCTTCAAGGATTTTTTTGTTGATTCTTGCCTTGCCTCTGTTTTCGTTTACATGATACTGTGCAAGTGAAATTAAATCATGTTCCTTGTCAACGCTTAAACCTAATTCAGCCGCAATGTCTCGCAACAAATCAGCCCAGTTAACAAACCCTGCTGATTTTGACATTCCTGCACCTGCAAAAACGGCAACATTGTTTTCTGCCAAATCTTTGACAAACTCCTTTATGAATGATTCTATATCTCTGTTTGATTTCATCTTTGTAATGGTTGAGTTCCCGTTATCCAACTATTAAATATTATGTATTTAGTCACTGTCTCATACACCTACAATGCAGTTTTGTTTGTGCAGCTCACTCTGTCAATCTGAATGTAATAATAAATGCCTAAATATTCAAAACCTTGAAAACTATTTTTACTTGTTCTTGAAATTGGTAATACAGCTACTGTTCCTTTTATTCCATCAAAGTAACCAAGTTCCCATGGCATCCACTTTGAGTTGGTTGCGTTTTCAGAGAAAGCATACAGCAGTGCTTTGAACTGCTGTATGCTTTCTTGTAGAACCAACGCTGTTTCTTTCGTAACATTTGCTCTGCTTAATTTCGGGTCTTCAGTCCAATCAACATAAACAGAATATCCTAAATCTTCAAGTTCTAATTTTAATCCTGCAACTAAACCAGCATCACTTGAACTTTGAGAAAGAAAGATGTCATAGGTTTTTGTAGTAGCAGAAAATATCCTTTGCTGATTTATTGATTCATTCAAAATCGTCTTAGCTTTAGTATCAAAGCTGTCATACATAGAACCAGAATAGCCCTTTCTAAGTTGATTTTCAACTCTTACTCTAAGTCTGTCTTCTGTAAATAATCCCATAATTTAGTTTGTCATTTTATGTTTAGCACGTTAGTCATAGCATTGGGCATAACTAACTTATCCGCGAAATACATTTCGCCAATCCAACTCAAACATAACACATTTTTAAAAATAGACGATAAATGCAGAGAATATTGCAAAACTGCTGTTAGCAGTAGTGTTTTTCATACGTCTGTCTGTCAATTCCATTCTATGGTTTCAATTTTATTGTTTTTTAGTTTTAGCCTTGGTCTATACCCACCTTCAATGTAATCTTCTTTCGAGCAAATAGTGTCTTTGTTTGTAAAAACACAAATTGAAAAAGTCCCTTCACCTATTTGAGGGCATTTAAGTTTAATGGACTTTTTGATGCCAATTTCTTGTCGTGAAATACTGTCTGTGAATAGGCTATAACTTGAACGCAAAGTAATTTTTTCAATTGGTAAATTGTCTTCAAGGTCAAGTTGAACAACCAAAATTTCGTGGGAATTAAAACCTTCTATTTTGTCGTCAGTGTTGCAAGCTGTCAATGCAGTTGCTGAAATTAAAACCAAGAGTTTAAAAAATGCATTCTTCATTGGAAGTCCATTTTAGGTTTTTTTTAATAACAACCAAAGCCAAAAAATGACTAAAGAAGTCCAAGTCCATTAATGACTAAAAATCCAAAGCAAATGTGCTTTTATAAGCCAACTTTTTTATTTGCATAATTGTTTTTTCGAAACGAATTAATAAATGCGGAAATAGAATATTATCAAAAAATAGTTTTCAAAGCCAATCATTGAGTGGCTTTGTTTCTTATACCACCTGTCATTAGATTTTTCGCAATTTAGATTTTAATTAATAGCCCTAAACAAATAATCCGCAACCCAATTTGGTATCTCAACAGCATCATTCATAGTGACATCTGTACCATCGTTAATTTCGGCTACTAAGTTTGCTTGTGTTTCTGAATTATCAAAAATGTAAGCACGGTCAGTTTGTTTTACAGCATTTTTTAAATTATTAAGGCTTTTATAATATCTGCTTCTTATAGTTTCTTCCGCCACAGCATGACCATCTTGTGCAATTCTTAATTGTACACGATTTATGTTTATCTCAGGGTCTTCTGTAGCGACATAATATAGATAAACCCTAAAGCCTTTTTGTTTGGCCTTGGTTAGAAAATCTATTTTTCCGGGATGACTCATTACCGTTTCATAGGTAAAAGATATCCCGTTTTCTAAAAGTTGTTGCCTTATAAATTCAGCTAAATCTGCTGCTATATAAGAATCAATAACAGCATCGGTAGTAAAAGAATTATTTTCTATTGATATTTTTTTATACAAATCTGGCTCATTTCTTTTCAAAGGAGAGAAGCTACTGTTTTTAAAAAAATCTTGAATCTGATCATGAGTGACGATTATTTGATAAGCATTAAAATCAATAGGTGAATTAAAATTTAATTGAGCTTCAATTTCATCAGCGTTTACATAAACTCCGAGATTGACCTTGTTCTCCGTTAATATTCCTTTAAAAATTGTAGTTTTTCCCGAACCATTGGGGCCGGCAAATACACGCATACGCTTACTTGCCATACTATTTTAGTTTAAATTGCCCAGAAAAATTTTCGGTTGATTTTTCAATATTTTTTATAAATTTTTTATTGCCTGAAACGTCAATAGCAAATATTTTCCCGTTTTCTTTTATATACACTGGAATATTTGTTTTACGTGCTTCTTGATTTGCCTTCATGGTAGCAGTTATTACAGCTCCTAATAATCCACCAATAATCATTCCTTCTTCTTTGTCTTTTGATAATAACAAGCCTAAGGCTGAGCCAATTAAGCCGCTTGAGACAAGAGAGTCTAATGTTTTATCCTGATTTAGCATAACACAAATTTATTGATTTTGCATTTATTTACAACATCATTATTCTAAATCAGAAACTTTTCAGCGAAAATTTGTTTCTTATAGGTAAGGTTTTAACAGGGATAAGAAACAAAGAAACAAAAGCTTCAATCAATTTAGACTTAGCACCATGAATGGGAAGAACATGCCAACAACAACAGACTCTCAAAATTTCGAAATTTGATAGATAAAAAATCTGTTCAAGAAAAATATAATCTAAAAAAAATCCAATAAATCTATCACTATCTGGTTAGATAATTAGTGTTATTTCAATCAATAGATTTATTTATTTTTTATCGAAATTTCGTGTATTCTCATCATTACATAGAAAACAACTCAAAACCACGATATTTTGCGTGTTTCCACGATAAATTTACGATAATACACAGAAATTTATCTATTCATCGCAGTCACTATTTAATGATTAGAGCTTATTCTTCGTCCTTATGATTTTTAATTACTTTTTCTGAAAAAATCAAAGAGTTTAAAAAAGAATTTTTATTTTTATTAATCATGAAAAATATAAAATATCTGCCCCTGTTGTTAGTAGCTGCCTATATCATGTTTGTTGCAAACAATCGGAACATATCAGACACAACCAAGTGGCTCTTGTTAATCTCCATTGGAGGTGTCACAGTCATCTCCATGTTTCTTGGTTACAAGAAAGAAAGTATCAATAAAAAAACCATCTTTCTGATTGTAAGTTTTATTCTTGTCACTCTTGCAATCTTTGTTCGCTATCTCTCCATGTGATTCATTTGTGCAATCTTTTTGATTAGCGATTTTTAATCGTTATTAATTGTTGCAATTTGAAACAAATTTTTAACCAGAACCATGTTTTACTTTCTCAATTAACATATCGTTGTGTAATAAATATTAGAAATAGTTTAGCATTGCCATACTTTTTTTGACTGGATTTCTAAAACATCATTTAAGTTATGTCTAAAATTATTTCTGGAATTTTTCTGTTTGTCTTTAATTTGTTTTTCGCATTCGAAACTAATGCCCAGCAATTTAAAATCATTTCTGCCGAAGATGGTGCAGCGTTGCCATTTGCAACACTAATTAATTTTACGCATCAAATTATTGTATCAGCTAATGCAAACGGAATAGCGGAATTGAATGCACAAAACGGAGATTCTATTGCGGTTTCTTATGTTGGTTTCAAATCCAATTCTTTTGTTTTTAATTCAAATTCTAATAAAACTATTCGATTGATAAAAGCTATCGAAATACTACCTCCAGTTTTGGTACAGAACTGTAAAAAGATGAAATCATTTAAACAAAGAAATAAAAATGCTGTAAAATTCATAACAAATGAAAATGGTGTCAGAACAGACAATGCAGGTTTGGTGTGGTATAAAGAATTTAATGTGCCTACTTTTGCAATCAAATTGAATCCCGAAAAAGAAAATGCCATTTTGAATAGATTTTCTTTTTGGCTGGAAAAGTCTTATCTCGGACCTGCAACTGCAATAAAAGCACCAATTGTTATAAACTTTTATGAAGTAAATGATAGTATTTTACCGGGAAATTCCATTACGGAAAATCCTTTACTTTATTACCCTCAAAAAACAGGAAAGCAAATATTAAATCTTGATTCGTTACACATAAGAATTCCTCCAAACGGAATTTATGTAAGTTTTCAGTGCGTCATGAATGAAGAATATGAATGGAAAGAAACGTTCCACTTTTCAGACAGTGCAAATCGTATTTACACTGGATATGGAGGAAGAATAGAGGGTTTATTCACAAAGAATCTTGAACTAGTTGCGTTCTATCCACTAAAAAACAAATGGATTTTTGTGAAAAGTACCAGTAGTCAGAAAGGCTTGAACGGTACTATAAAATACGAGGCGTTTATTAAATATTGTGAGGATTGATTACCATTAGATGAAATTGCCGTAAATCAAATTTTCAATTTTAAAAAAATAAAATGATAAAAAAAACAGTATTTACATTAATTCTTTTGATGGGTTTTACAAGTATTATTTATTGTCAGACATATACTCAACTTGATATAGAAAACAAATTTATAAATAAGTGGACTTTGAAATCAGTAGAGGTAAACAACAAAGCCACTCCATTAAATGCCAAGCAAAAAAACGCATATTCAATTTTTGCTAAAGATTCAACCTATACCAATATTTCAGATAATGGGCATGAAACAGGACGATGGTATTTTGATTACAAAAAGCAAGTGTTAATCTTAAATGACGGTAAAGGCGACAATCCTGATATGAAAATGAAAATTGAGCGTCTTACAGATAAAGAGTGTGTGTTATTACTTCCAGAAGCCAATAATGGTGCTGCTAAAATTTTTCTGGTGAGAAATTAAGCTGAATGAAATAATTTAAAGAAGATATTAAGCGCAATTTAATCTGCCTTAATGTTATACCTATTCGTATTGCCGTCAAAGTCCAACATCAGTTTGTTCCATTTTGGAAATTTTATTTTTTCATCTGTTGTTTGAAGTCCGTTGATTAAAATATTGGAGACAGAAATGGATTTCTCGGGATTTGTTCTTTTTAAAATATCGATGATGCTTTCAGCCTTTATAATGGTGTCTTGCAACTCTACAATTATCAATCCGTTTTTCGCCAATTCACCATAAATATTTTGTCCTTCATTGCGTTGTATTACATTAAGTGTTTTGATTTTTTTTAGCGAATCAAGCTTTTCTATTTTTGCGATGTTCAATAGAATATTATCATTGGTGAAGCAAAGGGGGCCATCGAGCTTTTGTTGATGATTGATTCTGTGGCTAACCTTGAATGGCTGCCTTGGGACATCCATGACCTGACTAAAACTTGTTGCAGAAAACATAAGAAAGAATATGATTAACTGACTTCTTAAATGTAAACCAGTTTTAATTTTTGTCTGTAAAATTTTCATTTGCAAGATTTGAATTTAAAGTTAGTATCAGATTTTCTTGAAGATATTTAGTTTATTGCAGGGATTGAAATAATGATATTCGAAATTATTATAAAGAATATTGAAAACTTTGAAAATTGTTTCGATTTCATTCTTTTGTGAGCAGTTTAACATTTGTTATATATATAAATTTAGCTTTTTTAAATAAATTTCAACTAATTAGTAATAGCACACTGAATTGACTAAACGCATTAACACCTCACGGATTATTAGATTTCCCCAATATCAACTCCTTGTCAATTTATTATAATCCTCAATAGACATATACTCCAGAATATCTCCCGGCTGACAATTCAAAACTTCACAAATCGCTTCCAAAGTAGAAAAACGAATTGCTTTGGCTTTTCCACTTTTCAAAATACTTACATTGGAAATGGTAATGCCTAAACGTTCACTTAGTTCCGTCAACGACATTTTTCTTCTGGCAAGCATCACATCTAAATTTACTACTATTGGCATACGTTATATGGTTAATTTTTGTTCCTGATCTATTTGCAATCCACGTTTGTAAATCACCATCAGGTTGCCTAATATAATGGCAATATAAAACTCGGCGT
>CANFUJ010000004.1 GCA_947450165.1 Chitinophagaceae bacterium | reverse complement strand
GCACCAATAAAAAACAAAACCAAACAAGCCAAAGAAATCGAATATTTTCTATGCCATTCTATTTCATGAAACCTCAATTCTTTATCTTTTGATTCTGCATCAAATATCTGTTGTTGTAAAGCACCTTTGATGGCAACAGCTTTATTAATGGCATATTGATTAATCCTTAAACTTAAACTATCCGGAATCAGTTTTGCATAAGTTCTTTCTGACTTTATTCGATTTGATGAGTTCCAAATGCTGTCTGAAAGATTGCTATAAGCCAACATTGAATTTAATTGTTGGTCAAAGAACAAACGCTGATTTTGTTTCGATTTTTCTAAAGAATCTATGTTTTTGCTCAGCTGGTTTGCGCTAAGCATTTTAAAATTTTTACTAAATAAACTGTCATTGGTTTCTTGTTTTCTTAAAACACTGAGGTCGAATAATTTTTTAAATTTTTTAAAACTCAATCTGGTGAATTCTGTAGCACTATCCATGATGTTTCCATTCTCTTGATATCTGCAACCATCTTCTAAATTAAACTCGAGGTAATTTCCATCTTCAGAAATTTTCATTTCCCCTTTTTTGGCTACTATACAATTATCTTGTAGCGAATTATTTTGTTCGAAAATAATAACATTATGAATGGTTTTTCCATCAGGATCTTTCTTACTTATTTTAATGGCATAGTTTGGAATATGGGTAAAGAAAACACCTTCCTTTAAATCGAATGCGGGTTTCTTTACATAAATATCACTGTATAAAGTAATGAACTTCAAGTTTGCATAAGGGATAACATAATTGGCAAACAAAAAAGTAATGCTGCATAATAAGATGGTTAAAAACATCAGCGGACGCATAAATCTCAATAGGGAAATACCAGAAGATTTAATAGCAACCAATTCAAAACTTTCGCTCAAGTTTCCAAAGGTCATTATAGATGAAATCAAGATGGCAATTGGCATAGCAAGCATTAATAACGATGCGCTTGCGTACCAAATAAACTGTGCAATTGTAATAAAATCAAGTCCTTTTCCAACCAAATCATCAATATATTTCCACAAACTCTGCATCATCAACACAAAAAATCCAATGAAAAAAGTAATGATGAAAGGGCCAATAAATGATTTCAGTATAAGCTTGTCTAATTTCTTTATCATGTTTACAGTTCGGCTGCGGTATGTTGCAATTCTGAAATTTATGAACCCAAAAATAGTGTATTAATAAAAGCACAACCAATAACTATACAATTGTAAGTTATTATAAATTAAAAAACCATCAATTATTGATGGTTCTTATTATTATTTTTGAAAAAGTTAACTTCCCAAACGGTGGAATAAATCTTTTACTTGGTATTCCCATAGTTGACTTTGATCTTTTATATCTTTTTTCTCTGCAAAATCTTTTATGATTAGTATAGTTTGGTTGGTTACTTCAGACCTATCAATTGCAAATTCAAAATATTCGTCTTTGCTCATATAGCTCCAACGGAAACGAATAAATTTATCTTGTTCTTTTTCCAACATCACTGCTTTTTCTTCCGCACCATTCCATGAAAAGCTATACACGCCATCACGTTCATCAACTTTATCAGCAAACCATTCCTGCATTGCAGCTGGACTAGTTAGGAATTCATACAAGATACTTGGGGAGCATCGTATTGGATATTCTAGTGTATATAATTGTTTTTTACTCATCTTAATTTGAAATTACCTTCTTTCTTGCAATAATAGAAAAATTATCAACGCAATAGTATAATATCTGTTTTTTTTTTGACCAATTGTAGTTATTTCTTTTTTAAATATGGTTTTTTTATTCCAATTGTAATAAAAAATTTGTTCGATTACATACAATAAAAGTTAAAATGTGCGTTATGTTAATTGAGAAATTCAATTTAAATCTCCAAAAATTAATATTTTCCATATGCGTCAATTAAAAATTTCAAAATCAATTACAAATCGCGAAAGCGAAAGCCTTGAAAAATACTTACAAGAAATTGGAAGGGTAGAATTAATAAGGCCAGAGGAAGAAGTAAAATTGGCTAAATTAATAAAGCAAGGCGATCAACAAGCTTTAGATCGGTTAACAAAGGCCAATTTGAGGTTTGTGGTTTCAGTTGCTAAACAGTATCAAAATCAAGGTTTAACCTTGTCTGATTTAATAAATGAAGGAAACTTAGGTTTAATTAAAGCCGCTCAAAAATTTGATGAGACGAGGGGTTTTAAATTTATATCTTATGCCGTTTGGTGGATACGTCAATCCATTTTACAAGCATTGGCTGAGCAATCAAGAATCGTTCGTTTACCACTGAATAAAGTTGGATTAACCAATAGAATAAGTAAAGCTTATAGCCAATTGGAACAAGAGTTTGAACGAGAACCTTCAGCAGAAGAAATTGCAGAATTATTAGACGTAAGTATTGAGGAAGTGGCCGCCACAATTGGGGTTGGTGGACGACATGTAAGCATGGATCAGCAAATATCTGCAGGAGAAGATGGAACATTGATTGATTTGATGGAAAATAAAAATGCCGAGAAAACAGACCAACAAATGGTTTTAACCGATTCTTTAAATACTGAAATAGAGCGCACCTTGAATATTTTAACGCATCGGCAAAAAGAGGTACTTGTTTATTTTTTCGGACTTGGGATTGATCATCCGTTAAGTTTGGAGGATATTGGAGAAAGATACAATTTAACAAGAGAGCGGGTGCGTCAAATAAAAGACAAAGCATTAGACAGACTTCGAGAAACTTCGCAAAATAATTTACTGAGGGGATTCCTCGGTGCTTAAACAAAAAATAAATAACCTTCCCGGATAAATTCCGGGATTTTTTTTAAATAAAATTTCAAATCCAAAAGATTAACGCGAATAAAACTTTAAAAAATCATCATTTTAACCGAAATTCGCCCAAAATAAATAATTACATGTCTATTGAAATAAAAGTACCTACAGTAGGTGAAAGTATTAGTGAAGTAACGCTTGTAAAATGGTTAAAGGAAACAGGCGCTTGGGCAGATCGTGATGAAGTGATAGCTGAGCTTGAAAGTGAAAAAGCAACTTTCGAAATAAATGCCGAGCAAGCTGGTGCAATTACACAAATTGCTAAAGAAGGGGATACACTTTCAATCGGAGACTTAGTTTGTACCATCGATACTGATGCTGTTCGTCCTGCAGAAGCGCCAAAACAAGAAGCGCCCAAAACAGCTGAAGTTGTTGCTACACCATCAAAAGAAGCAACTACTTCTGATGTAAAAGCAACACCAGTAGCAGCAGCAATTATTGCAGATAAAAAAATTGACAGTAAAAAAATAATGCCATCGGGCTCAAATGGAAAGATTATAAAACAAGATGTATTAGAAGCTTTATCAAATCCAGGTAGAAAGCCAGGAGCAGAAATGTTTAGCCGAACTGATCGCCCTGAAAAAATGAGCAATCTTCGTAAAACAATTAGTCGCAGATTGGTTGAAGCAAAAAATACAACCGCCATGTTGACTACATTCAATGAAGTAGACATGGGGCCAATCATGGAGATCAGAAAAAAACATAAAGATAAATTCAAAGAGCTTCACGGCGTAAACCTGGGTTTCATGAGCTTTTTCACAAAAGCTTGTTGTTATGCTTTGCAAAAATTCCCTTCTGTAAATGCGTACATTGATGCGGATCAAATTATTTTTCATGATTACTGCGATGTATCCATTGCCGTTAGTGCGCCAAAAGGTTTGGTGGTTCCAGTAATTCGCAATGCAGAAAGCTTGAGTATGGCGGAAATTGAAGCAATGGTTGTTGAATTGGCAACGAAAGCAAAAAACAACAAACTTACCATTGAAGAAATGACGGGAGGTACGTTTACCATTACAAATGGCGGAATTTTTGGTTCAATGATGAGTACACCGATTATTAATATTCCTCAGAGTGCTATTTTGGGCATGCACAATATCGTAGAAAGACCAATGGCTGTAAATGGTCAGGTGGTTATTAAACCGATGATGTATTTGGCTTTGAGCTATGATCACCGCATCATTGATGGTAGAGAGTCTGTTGGATTTTTAGTTACCGTAAAACAATTATTAGAAAATCCATCGCTCTTGTTGTTTGGTAAAGATCCTGTAGAAGCACTTCTTGAATTATGATTGTAAACGATATTTTTCCCGCTAAATGCGGGATTTTTTTATGAGCAGATACCACTCTTATTTAAATTCAGCTGTTACGGTTATTGATTCTTATACCAAAGGAACGCCGCTAACGCATCATTTAAAATCATTTTTCCAGACGGATAAAAAATTCGGCTCAAAAGATAGAAAGTCAATATCGACGCTATGTTACCATTATTACAGATGTTCGTTTTTATTCAATGAAACGGAAACAACTGAAAATAAAATCATCGCAGCTGGTTTTTTATGTGAAAATAGCGAGACTGAATTTTTAAAAAATGTTTCAGCCGAATTCAATGAATTTGTATCATTTTCTACAACGGAAAAATTAGCATACTTAAATATTAATTCGGAAAAATTGTTTTTATTTTCTGATGAGATTTCCGATTTTATTGATAAATACAAATTCTCATTATCGTTATTACAACAGCCCGAGCTTTTTTTGAGAATCAGGCCCAAAAGAAAGGATCAAGTTTTAGCCAAGTTAAAAAATGCAGATATTCCATTTGAAATAATTGAGCCTGATACGTTAAAGCTTACAAACGGAACTTCAATAGAAAATTGTTTGGAAATCAATAAAGATGTTGTTATTCAGGATTTGAATTCACAGAAAGTTTTTGATTTTTTAAAAAAAGAAAAAGCCGAAGAAAAATCAGAATCAGTGTGGGATTGCTGTGCGGCAAGCGGTGGAAAATCTATTTTATTATTTGATTTGTTTTCCGGAAAAATAAAGCTAACTGTAAGTGATATACGCGAAAATATTTTAACCAATTTGCAACTTCGTTTTAAAGACGCAGGTATTAATCTTCAAAGAAAATTTGTACAAGATTTATCACAAAAATCAGGATTGTTGTTGGATGATAAATTTTCGATAATCATTTGTGATGCACCTTGTAGTGGTAGTGGAACATGGAGTAGAACACCCGAACAATATTATAGTTTTAATAAAATTCAACTTCAACAATTTGTTGAAAAGCAAAAAAATATTGTCTTAAATACATTGCCTCATTTGGCAAAAGAAGGTTGGTTTGTATACATTACTTGCTCTGTATTTAAAGCAGAAAATGAAGATATGGTTGATTTTATCCAGCAGCATTTTTCTTATCAATTGCTTGAAATGAAATACCTCAAAGGGTTTGATAAAAATGCAGATAGTTTATTCGTTGCCTATTTTAAAAATTAAATTATTGTTTTAAAATACGTTGTACAACTTCTTTTTTATCATTTAAATAGACCGTTACAAAATAAACGCCTCTAGTAAAGTTTCGGAAGTTTATGCTTTTTGTACCTGTACCAATAGCTTGTTCGTATGTAGTTGCTAATATTTTCTGTCCAGAAATATTATGAATGATTACATCAACTTTTGTGTTTACAACCCTATCCATTTTTATAAATAATTCATTATTAACAGGATTTGGACTAATTAAAATTGTATTTGCAGAAGGTGGAATGAAAATGCAAGGATTCAAATAATTAACAATGCTGGAATCAAGATAAAAAGTAGTGTCTGTTCCAATGCTCATTTTATATCGATATTGAACACTTCCATAGTTTGTTTGATCTAAGTTGTCGATGTATTCAAAATCATGTATACCAAATGGACTGTCATTGTGAAGGGTGGCTATTTCCGTGTATTCTGTTTGTGTAGCAAATTTTCTTTCAACAGAAATGTACATGGAAGTATCTGTTTTTATGGATAGATTTAAAATAGATGTACACTGAAAAAATCGAGCATTATACGTTGCATAATTTTTTTGAAGCATAACAAATGCTTTTTTAGCATTGGGGATACCAAAACCAATTCGATTATCAGGATTGCTAAAATTTGACGCACTTTGTTTTAACACATTTCTGATTTTCATGTTAGATGCTTCAGGAAATGCTTGCCATAAACAAGTTGAAATTCCAGCCATATTGGGACAAGCATAAGATGTGCCGCTTCCAAAATTGGGCATTCCAGTATTGTTATTTGCAACAATTGCGTTTCTACCTATTGCAGCAACATCAGGCTTTATTTGACCATTGCTATTTGGTCCATAACTACTAAAGTTGGCTACAACTCCTAAACTATCTACAGCACCCACCGCCATACAACTGTCTGCATCAGCTGGTGTAATTACATATCGCCAAGAACTATTTCCTTCATTACCATTAGCAATAACCATAAGCAAACCCTTTCTAGCAGCAATGTTTGTGGCTTTTGCGCTGATGGTAGTACTACCATTCATAATAGAATAATTGTAATCAAACTGTGGATCACTGAATGTATTATATCCTAGTGAAACCGAGCATACATCTACACCTAAACTATCTGCTCTTTCTGCAGCAACACAAAAATTATGTTCTTCAATGGGATATTCACTACGCACATCTTCTGTCCGAAACAAATAGAAAGAAGTTTTCGGTGCAGTCCCCATAAACACACCAGGAAGATTTGCACCAATTGCACTTAAACAATGCATTCCGTGTGCATCATCTTCTGAAACACTCTGCTGATTACTTACGAAATCCCAAGTGCCCAATATTTGTCCATTTCTGTTTAAACTGTCAAAAGTGGGAAGTAGATTATAATGATAAAATCCTGCATCGATGATTGCCATTTGCATGCCTTTTCCATTAAAACCATGGTTATGTAAAAAATCCCCTTGATGGATTTTTATTTGTGCATTTGAAGCACCATATTGGTAAACATTTTCTTGTTGTGCTTTATAAACATTATTGTTTAAAGGCAAAGCCGTTAAAGTATCATCAGCAAATTTTGATAATGGATTAACTGAAACTCTTGAAGCAATGGCACGTAAATTATCAACAAAAGGTAAATTTGAAATTGCTATTAAAGCATTTGCATCTCTGGTTTCTATTGAAATTTGGTTCATCCATTTGGATTGGTTCAAAATGGTAACGGTGCCAGATAAACGAACAGCTTCAACATAATTATTATTTATCGGCAAATCCGTACTGTCAATATTGATGTTGTATCTCAATCTTCTGTCAATAGATCTTTGAGATAAAAACCCAATTGGATTAGAAATAGAATAAGGGCTAAAGTTTTTGTTTTTGAATGTTACAAGATATCTGTTAAGCTGTGCTTTTGAAACAAAAATATTTGTCAACAAAAAAATACAAATCAGAAGTTTGTTCATAAAAAACAAGTTGATAAAAGTGTTCGAATATGTTATTGACTTTTAATTAAGCGTTGCCATCATAAGCCCATTTAATCCAAGTGGCACCCCAAGTAAAGCCACCGCCAAAAGCAGCCAAAATAATATTGTCGCCTTTTTTCAATTGATTTTCCCACTCCCACAAGCATAATGGAATTGTAGCGGCAGTTGTGTTGCCATATTTTTGGATGTTGATCATTACTTTTTCTTTTGACAAACCCATTCTATTTGCAGTAGCATCAATGATTCTTAAGTTTGCTTGATGAGGAACCAACCAAGCGATATCATCTCCAGTTAGGTTGTTTCTTTCCATCAATTCGTAACTCACATCTGCCATTCCTTTTACAGCAAATTTAAAAACAGACTGTCCTTCTTGATGTACGAAATGTTCTTTTGCATTTACAGTTTCAATTGAAGATGGTTTAACGCTACCACCCGCTTTCATATGTAGGAAATTCCTTCCACTACCATCGCTTTTTAAAAGGCTATCCATTACACCAATTTTTTCGGTTGTTGGCTCAAGCAATACAGCTCCAGCTCCATCTCCAAATATTACACAAGTAGTTCTATCGGTGTAATCTACAATAGCACTCATTTTATCAACCCCTACTACAATTACTTTTTTATATCTGCTGCTTTCAATCATACTCGTACCAACAGTTAAAGCATATAGAAATCCTGAACATGCTGCACTTAAATCAAAGCCAAATGCATTTTTCATGCCTACTTTATCACTAAGGATATTCGCTGTTGCTGGAAAAACCATGTCTGGAGTTACTGTAGCACAAATCACACAATCAATTTCTAATGGATCAATTCCTCGCTTTTTTAACAATTCATTTACGGCAATAACAGCCATATCGCTGCTACCTAATCCTTCACCTTTTAAAATTCTTCTTTCACTAATGCCAGTTCTGGTTAAAATCCACTCATCATTAGTATCTACCATAGTTTCGAGGATTTTGTTGGTTAATCTAAACTCAGGAACATGCGCACCAACTGCAGTAATAGCAGCATAAATTTTTTCCATATTGGACTGTTTTTTAAACTTTAATAATGGGTGTAAAAGTAATGCAAAAAATCTTTACTTATTTTTCACTATGTATGCTCGTAATTTATTCTTATTTTCGCCACTTACCGATTTAACTTATGTACGCATATTTACAGGGAAAATTTACATATAAAAGTCCAGCTCAAATTTATATTGATGTAAATGGAATTGGATTTGAAGTAAACATCAGTTTACATACTTATTCGGCTATTCAAAATATTGCAGAAGGAAGATTGTTTATTCACATGCAAGTAAAAGAAGATGGGCATTCATTATTTGGATTTTTTGACAAAGAAGAAAAAGATATTTTTTTATTGTTAATCAGTGTTTCAGGTGTCGGTGCTTCAACAGCAAGAATGATGTTGTCGTCGACACGTCCAGATGAAATTACGAAAGCCATTCAACTAGGAGATGTGAAATTGCTTGAACGTGTGAAGGGAATTGGTAAAAAAACAGCGGAGCGTTTGGTGTTGGAGCTTAAAGATAAAGTAGGAAAACAAACTTCGGGTTCTTTAGGTGGTGTTTCTGTTCCAATATCAAATACAATTGAACAAGACGCCCTTATTGCATTAACAGCTTTAGGAATAAGCAGGATTCAAGCGGAACAATCTATTCAAAAGATAATGCGTACCGAACCTGACATTTCTAAATTGGAAGAATTAATAAAAAAAGCATTAAAAGCCATTTGATAAAAAACTACATTAACTGATTTACGGAATGTCAATTAATAGAAATTTATCACAACCATTATTAAAAGTAATGTTGTGCTTGGCTTTGTTTACCGTTTTTGTCGCAGATGGATTTGGTAAAAATTTGCCACTAGAAATATTATTTAAAGCAGATACTACTACGCCTGCTGCTTCTACTAATTTGCCCTATCCACTCACCGATAGAAGAGGCGATAATTTATCTACAAGCAATTACAATAGCTTCAACTACTTTCAACCATCCAATCAAAAAGATTCAATTGTTTACGATTATGACTCCAAAAGATATATCGTTTACGAAAAAATTGGCAATCGTTACATTCGCACTCCACTGAGTTATTCTTTCAATGAGTATTGGAGTTTAAAAAATCGTCAGGCAGAAATAGATTATTTTCAAAAGCGTTCCAACACCACCAATATTTTAAACAGAGGGAAGTTTTCAAAACCACGACTTTCATTAACTGACGGTTTATTTAATCGTTTGTTTGGTAATGGAAAAATTGAAATTTCACCTCAAGGAAATGTGGATGTTACGGCGGGATATCAAGGACAGAAGATAGATAATCCTACATTACCGGAATCGGCTAGAAAGAATGGCGGACTTGATTTTCAGATGAACACACAACTGAATGTGAACGCTAGCATTGGAGATAAATTAAAGTTTCCTATTAATTACAATACACTCGCCAATTTTGATTTAGACAATCAATTAAAATTGGATTATTCTGGTAAAGATGATGAGATTTTAAAAAGATTTGAAGCCGGAAATGTGGCGTTTCCTGCGAAAGGGACACTAATTCCAGGTGCACAACAATTGTTTGGATTGAAAACATCTTTACAATTTGGGAAATTATTTATCACAGGGGTTTTGGCGAATCAGAAATCACAAAGACAAAATGTAAATCTTCAAGGAGGAACAGCTGCAACTCCATTCGAAATTAAAGCAGATGAATATGAGGAAAATAGACATTTTTTAATCAGTCAATATTTTAAAGACAATTACAACAAAGTAATGTCGAATTTGCCTGCCATTACTGCGCCAATTCAGGTATTGAGGATTGAAGTATGGGTAACCAACAAAAATGGAACTACTACGGATACACGCGATATTGTTGGACTTGCGGATCTTGCAGAAGCTCACCCTTATTTGCCCGCACCAACCATTAATGTGTTAACCGGACTTTCGGTTCCGTTTAATGGTTCAAATGATTTGCTCTCCAAAATTCTAAATCAACCAAACGCAAGAAATACCTCATTGATTTTTAACAACCTACAATCGGTAGGATTGAGTCCAGTTCAGGATTTCGAAAAAACATTTGCAAGAAAACTGGATTCTACTCAATATACATTTAATAGGCAATTGGGGATGTTATCGTTAAGTCAGCCGCTTCAAACAGATGAAGTTTTGGGGGTTGCTTTTCAATACACATACAATGGAAGGATTTTCCAAGTAGGAGAGTTCTCACAAGATGTGCCACCAGACAGCTCTTCAGCAAATCAAAAAATCCTTTTTTTAAAATTATTAAAGGCTACATCACAAAGACCTTCATTGCCCATTTGGAGTTTGATGATGAAAAATGTGTACACGGTTGGTTATGGTTCTTTATCTGCTTCTGATTTTAAATTAGATGTGTTGTATCAACAACCTGGTCTTGGCGCAAAAAGATATGTTCCATATGGTGATATTAATCTAGGTTCTCCAATGATTTCTTTGATTAACCTCGATAGATTAAATAGTCAGCTGGATCCACAACCAGATGGGGTATTTGATTATGTAGAAGGATTTACTGTAGTGTCAAATTATAGCCGAGTTGTTTTTCCAGTATTGGAACCATTTGGTAGAGATTTGGCCAAGCAAATTTATTCAACGATACCTGCAAGTGTAACAGATACACTTTTTTATGCGCTTTATGATTCAATAAAAGCAGTAGCTCAGCAATATCCTAATCTAAATAGATTTGTATTAAAGGGTACAGCTAAAACTTCTGGTTCTTCTGAAATTAGCATTGGATACAACATCCCACCAGGTTCGGTAATTGTAACTGCAGGTGGAAGAACCTTACAAGAAGGAATTGATTATGATATCAACTACGATTTGGGAACCATCAAAATGACCAACCAAGCCATTTTAAATGCTGGACTTCCAGTGCAAGTAAACTTTGAAAACAATGCTACGTTTGGCTTACAGCAAAGAAATTACATGGGGTTGCGATTTGATTATATGGCGAAAAATACCTTAAAAGAGCAGCTTTCTTTTGGTAGCACTATTGTGCGTTTGGGTGAAAGACCATTTTTTACAAAAGTAAATTATAACGAAGAGCCGATTAGAAATACAATGTATGGGTTAGATGTTAATTACAGAAAAGATTTACCTCGTTTAACTAAAATCATAGACAAGATTCCGTTTTACAGCACAACTGCACCGTCAAGTATGAATGCCTATTTTGAAGGTGCATATTTAAAGCCAGGTCATGCGCCTCAAATTGGAAGAGGCAATAATGGGTTGGTTTACATCGATGATTTTGAAGGCAGTAAATCGGGCATTGATTTGAGGTTTCCATTGGTAAGTTGGTCTTTGGCTTCAACACCTGCACATGCTACGGATAGAAACGGAATCGAATTGTTTCCAGAGGCGACACAAAATAATAATCTGACATACGGAAAAAGTAGGGCGAAAATTGCTTGGTATCAAATCGAACAAACTTTACAGCAACTTGAAGCAACTAACAACCCCATTAGTGATCGAAATGAATTGAGTGATCCTAGGGTAAGGCAAGTTTATCAGAAAGAAATATTTCCTCAACGTACTACCAGTTTTGGTGAAAGCCAGTTGGTAACATTTGATTTGGCATATTATCCAAAAGAAAAAGGTCCGTACAATTATGAGGCGGATAACACAAAAGTAAATGCTACAGGAAAATTCATCGACCCAACCACAAAGTTTGGCGGATTGATGAGAAACATTGATCAATCCGATTTTGAAACGAGTAATGTTGAGTTTATTGAATTTTGGTTACAAGACCCTTTTATCTTGCCTCAATACAGCAACTCAACTGGTGGTAAATTGTATTTTAATTTAGGCAACATTTCAGAAGATGTTTTAAAAGATGGAAAACGTTTCTATGAAAATGGATTAACAACACCAAATGTGCCATCTCCAGTAGATACAACGATTTGGGGGAAAGTACCAAGAAACCCAATTCAAGTAACCAACGCATTTAGCAACAATCCCGATGATAGAAAATACCAAGATGTTGGATTTGATGGACTTTCGGATACTGCAGAATTAAGGGTACGTGCTGAATATTTATCATCATTAGAATCTACATTTGGATCAACTTCTCCAATTTATTTAAATGCCATTAAGGATCCTTCTATTGACAATTATAAAAACTATAGAGATGGTTCTTTTAACGCTAATGATGGGATTTTAAAGCGCTATAAAAATTATAATAGTCCAGATGGTAATTCGCCCATTTCAAATGGCGGTCAATTTTCATCTGCAGCAACATTATATCCAGATGCAGAGGATTTGAACAAAGATAATACGTTGAATGAAACAGAAGAGTACTTCCAATATATCGTAGATATAAAGCCGAAGAATGCTACAGAAATGCTTATTGGAAATAACTTTATCGTTGATAAAAAAGAAGTTCCTGTGAGCTTGGTAAATGGTACCACAAGAAACGAAACTTGGTATCAGTTTAGAATACCTATTGGAAGTTACGACCGAAAAATTGGAAACATACCAGATTTTAAATCGATACGTTTTATGCGTATGTTTTTAACTGGTTTTGAAGATAGTGTTGTAATGCGCTTTGGCTTGATGCAGTTAACCAGAAACGTTTGGCGTAAGTTTAAATATAAAATAGACTCCACAGGTTTGTATTCACCAACAAGCATTACACCTTTCAATGTAGAGGCCGTAAATATTGAAGAGAATGACAAACGTACACCACTCCCTTATCGTACGCCAAAAGAAATCCAACGTGTGCAAACATTAAGTAACAATGGTGTGAATCTATTACAAAATGAACAAGCATTAAGTATGACTTTTTGCAACCTTAGAAAAGGTGATGCCAAAGGTGTTTTCCAAACATTTGCGAATAGAGATATTCGTCAATTCAGGAAACTATCTATGTATATACACGCTGAGCAAGCACAAAATCCGGCAAACACTATTCAGGATAAAGACCTAACAGCAGTGGTTAGATTAGGAACTGATTTTGTAAGCAATTATTATGAGATAAGAATTCCATTAACCTTAACACCATTAACTGCAGGATTAAATCCAAACACAGACGCATATAATGATTCTTTGTGGTTTCCTTCAAATTCATTAGATGTAGATTTGGATGTGTTGACAAAAATAAAACAGGCCAGAAATTTATCATCAACACCATTAGGAACGATATTTAAACAACTTCAAGAAAACGGACAAACATACTCAGTAATTGGAAATCCCAATTTAGGAGAGGTGCGCGGCATTTTATTAGGTGTAGAAAATACAACATCAAATAGTGCATGCGGACAGGTATGGGTAAACGAATTGAGGTTGTCATCAATAAATGAACAAGGTGGTTGGGCCGCAATTGGTAGGGTAGATGCTAACTTAGCCGATTTAGGAACGGTATCTCTTTCAGCGAATGTTCATAGTCGCGGGTTTGGTACTTTAGAACAACGTGTAGTTGAAAGATACCGTGATGATTTTATGCAGTTTGATGTTTCTTCAAATTTAGAATTGGGAAAACTATTGCCTAAAAAAATGGGTATTTCAATTCCTGTTTATGCGAGCTATTCACAAACAACCAGCACACCTCAATACGACCCTTACGATTTAGATATCAAATTAAAAGAAAAGCTGAGTTCATCTCCAAAATCAAAAAGAGATTCTATTAGAAATAATGCCATTGACTTTACATCGGTAAAAACAGTGAATTTTACCAATGTAAAGAAAACCAAAACTAATGGCAAATCACCTAAAATTTATGATATAGAAAATGTGGATGTAAGTTATTCGTACATAAAAACAGAAACGCATAATCCATTGATTGAAAATAATGAGGTTACAAAACATCGAGGTGCACTTGGATATAATTTTTCTCCACAACCCAAGCCATTTGAGCCGTTTAAAAATTCGTTTAAAAAAGTAAAAACAAAATGGTTAGATATCATTAAAGAAATAAACTTTAATTATTTACCAAATCAATTGAGTTTTAGAGCAGATATCAGTCGTCAGTTTGGTGCCATAAAACCAAGAAGTGTAGGTGAAACAAAATACGCCATTCCTGAAACTTACGATAAGTATTTTACGATGCAGCGTGATTACATACTGCGTTGGAACTTTACAAAGTCAATAAACTTTGATTATACAGCAACCAACAATTCAAGAGTAGATGAACCAGCGGGCAGAATTAATACAAAACAAAAGAAAGATACAGTTTGGCAAAACTTCTTTAAAGGCGGTAGAAATACCATTTTTAATCAGGCCGTAAATATGTCTTATGTATTACCAACTTCAAAGTTTCCATTGTTGGATTGGACAACAGCCAACATACGTTATCAAACTACATACAAATGGATAGGTGCTTCTAGATTAGCAGTAAATCTTGGAAATTTATTAGAAAACACTTTGCAGAAAGAAGCAACAGTACAGTTGGATTTTACAAAGTTGTATCAATATTCAAAATGGATGCGTCAATTGGATCAGCCGTCTAATAAAGAAGATCAACAAAAATGGAGAAACAGGATCACAAAAGTTAGAGATTCTGTGCTTACAAAATCAGGAAAGAAAGTATTGAAAACAAAACGGATTGTAGACAAAACTGCAATGCCTTATGTTAGTAATGGAATGAAAGTTTTTGGAAAATTACTTACAAGTATAAAGCAAGTTAATTTTACCGCCTCAGAAAATGCTGGTACACGATTGCCAGGTTATATGGACAGCACACGTTTTTTTGGCCAGAATGTAAAAAGCATGGCGCCTGGTTATAATTTCATAATGGGTTGGCAACCAGATACCAATTGGCTCAATCAACAAGCTCGAAGAGGTTTATTGTCTAAAGACAGTAGTTTCAATTCTTTGATTCAGCAAAATTTAGATCAAAAGCTAACACTGACAGCTCAATTAGAACCATTTAAAGAGGTGAATGTTGCCATTAACATCAGTAAATCATTTTCAAAAACGTACAGTGAAACTTTCAGATATATCGATACGAATTTTAATGGCACTAATCCTACATTCCAACATTTAAATCCTTATGCTGGTGGTAGTTTTGATGTTTCTTATGTAGCGTTTAAAACATTGTTTGGAAAGTTTGATCCAAATAGGGTTTCTTCTACATTCAAAACTTTTGAAAATAATAGGATAATTCTTTCAGAGCGTTTGGGGAAATTGAATCCGTATACCAATAATGCAGTTGGTTCTGATGGGTATTATTATGGTTATGGAAAATACGCCATTGATGTGTTGATTCCTTCTTTTATTGCAGCTTATACAGGGCAGGATCCTAAATCGGTAGGGTTGATAAAACAGGAAAACAAAAACATCAGATCAAATCCATTTAGAGCGATTATTCCACGACCCAATTGGAAGATAGATTATAATGGATTATCTAAAATAAAACCATTAGATAAATTGTTTACAAGCTTTACGCTTACGCATGGTTATACAGGTAATTTAAGTATGAATGGATTTACTTCCGCATTACTATATCAAGACGTATCTAAATATGGCTATCCTTCATTTTATGATACAGGTTCAAAGAATTTTATACCGTTTTTCTTAGTACCAAATGTTAGCATTCAAGAGCAATTTTCACCATTAGTGGGGGTTGATATGATGTTTGTAAATCAATTCCAGGCTAAGTTTGAATATTCAAAAACCCGTCAATTGAGTTTAAGTTTAAATGATTATCAATTAAGTGAGGTGAGAAGTACCGAATTTACAATTGGTGCTGGTTATCGTAAAAAAGGATTGAAATTATTTGGCGGGTTAAAGTTGCCCTCTTTTTTAAGTAAAGAAAAAAGTGGAAAGCTTGATAATGAAATAAGCTTCCGTGTAGATTTTAGGGTGAGGGATAATGTAACAGCAAACAGTAGATTAGATCAGGACAATAACTTTGCAACTTCAGGAAGCAAAGAAACTTCGTTTAGTCCAACAATAGATTATTTCTTAAATAGTAAAATCAATTTAAAACTTTACTTTGACCAAAGAAGGGTTAAACCATACATATCTTCAAGTGCGCCAACTACAAATACAAGGGCTGGCATTCAAATAAGAATTTCATTATCTCAATAGAAATCGCATTGATTAATCTTTGTGGAAATGATTAGCACTCGCTTGTTGTTTTGGCATAATGGTAAGTTCGTTTATGCATACATGTGAGGGTAAATTTGCTGCATAAAATATAGTATCAGCTACGTCTTCAGGAGTTAATGGTTTAAATCCTTTATACACTTGTGAAGCTTTTGAAGCATCGCCTTTAAATCGTACAAGCGAAAATTCTGTTTCAACTGCACCAGGGTGAATAGCGGTAACGCGAATTCCTTTTTTTAATAAATCAATTCGCATAGATTTTGTAATAGCATCAACTGCAAACTTTGAGGCGCAATACACATTGCCATTTTCATAAACTTCTTTTCCAGCAATTGAACCAATATTGATAACAACACTTTCATTAGGAATTAATAAATCTAAAACAGCTTTTGAAACATAAAGCAAGCCATTTACATTTGTTTGAAGCATCGTTTCCCAATCAGCGATATCGCAATCAGTAAAATTGTCTCTGCCTAAAGAAAGGCCAGCATTATTGATTAGTACATCAATCTTTTTCCAATCTTCTGGCAATTTTTTTATAGCATCAAAAACTGCATTTTTATCCTGAACATCAAAACACAAATCCAAAATATCTGCATTGAATTTAGATTCTAAGTGTGATTTTATTTTACTTAAACGATCTGCTCTTCGTCCAGAAATGATTATTCTACATTTGGCTGCTGCAAATTTTTCTGCACAAGCTTCTCCTATTCCAGATGTTGCGCCAGTAATAAATATGGTTTTGTTCATTTCGTTTTTTTAATAAATAATGCTAACAATTTTTTTTGCAAAATGTTGATTGTTTTCAAAAATAGTATAATAAAAATAGTTTTTTGATTTGGAAAAATTAACCAAAATCTGGATTAAACCGATAAACATTTTAATAACAAAAAAACACAAAAAGAGAATTTCTTAGTGAGTAAATTTTCATGAATAAACTTTAGAGAAAATATTTGGCTATTTGAGTTGGGTTCACGTAATATTGCAATATTGCAATATTGTAAATAAGCAAAATTTCCGATTAATAACCACCTCAAATAAAATACGCAAGTAATTTTTCTCAATAAAAATTACATCTCCTGTTTTCAGTACTAGGTCACACCAAATAAAAAACTAAAATAAGCCTACATTGATTTCAACGGGTTTTATTAAAAAATTAATAATCGCGGAAAATAGGTGGGTTAAAAGTAAATTCTGAAGCTTATTTTATCAATAGGAAGGTACCTTTAGTAGTGATGGCTTGGTTGTTAAATTTCTTTCCTTCAATATAATAAATATAGGTTCCTGCTGATTGCGTGATGCCATTTATTTTTCCATCCCAGCCGTTACCAGTTCTTGTTGTAGAAAACATAAGTTGCCCCCAGCGATTTAGTACCATGAATTTGTCAATTGTTTTCATTCCTATCGCAATTGGTTTTATTACATCATTTAATCCATCATTATTGGGCGTAAAAGCATTTGGAATATAAAAATCCGGCTCAACTTTATAATAACGAACTTTAATCGTATCCGTATCAAAACAACCAATACTATTGCTTACCCTAACCACGTATTCGATGTTGTCTTGTGGAGTAGAGACAGGGTCTGCAATAAATGGGTTACTTAGCCATTGTGTTACGGGTGTCCATAAATAATTTGTACTTCCAGTAGCATGTAAGTATAAGGGCTGATTTTGTGCAATAGCGGTGTCTCTTGGTCCTGCATCTGCAATTATTTTATTGATGTTTAATCGAACAATATCTTTAACAGGTTTTGGACATCCGCGTATATCTCTAACAGTTACTACAAAATCTATAAAGTCAGCTTTTGGGTTAATTACAATAGGGTTTGGTGATGTAGAATCAGATAAAAAATTTACTGGAGACCAACTGTAGAAAACGCCGCCTGTTGCATGTAATAATGCGTTAGTTCCCCAACATATTGATGTGTCATTTCCTGCATTGGGAGTTGGGTAAGGTACTGTTTTCACCTTAATAGAATCCTTGGCAAAACAAGACCCAACATTACTTTGCACATAAAAAGTAGTCAGATTTGCACTAGGAATTGCCAATGGATTTTTAATATTGGGGTTTACTATTAAGTTTGATGGGCTCCAATGATAAAGCAGTCCATTGCTTTCAACTTTTAAATTGATTGTATCTTTTAAACAAATCGTGGTGTCATTAGCTGCATTTAAACTTACAAAATCAACAACATTAACGCGAACTGTATCCAATGCAACACATCCTACAGGATCAACAAAACTTAAATAATAAATGGTATTTACTGAGGGGTGTATAATTGGATTTGAAATTGATGTGTTGTTGATATTATAATTGGGAGTCCACGTGAAATTTCCAGGAATATTAGAAGTAGCATTTAATTGAAGAAAATCACTTGAGCACATCAATGTATCATTGGTTGCTTTAAGTGTTGGTTTTGGAACAATTTTTATTGTTTTGTAAACAGTATCTATACATCCTAAATTAGTCCCAACAATTAAGGTTGTTGAGAAAGTCCCTGTATCCTGAAAAACAAATTGTGGATTTTGAATATTACTTGTGTCATTTGTGGCATTATTTAAACCAAAATCCCAATGCCAGTTGTTCACTACACCAAAATTTGTTCGTGTAAGGTCTCTGAAAAGAACTGGCTTGCCTTTACATGAGGGGTTGTTTGAAGCAATTTCTGCATAGAATCCTGGGTATACTTTAACTACGGTACTTACAGTGTCTGAACAACCGGTTCCTGGATTTACAATATAAATTACGTTGTAAGTTCCAGCGCCAGAATAAATATGCGTAGGGTTTTCAATATTTGAAATATTTGAAATTCCAGAAGCAGGGTCTCCAAAGTTCCATGAAAAAGTTTCATTCAATGGAGATGGCGTAATGTTTGTAAAGTCTACAGTATAATTATCGCAATTTATATAGCTTGAGTTTAAATTGGCACTTGCAAAATCACATTCTGCAACGGTAATAATAAAGTCTTTTCGATGCGTTGTTAACAATACATTATTTCGGTATGATTTTACACAAACGGAAACAACGTATCTTCCGGCTTCAGGAGCAACTCCTGTAATTATACCCGTTTGAGGGTTGATAACCGCATTATTTCCTAAAGGTCTGATTCCTGTATAACCATTTGAATAATTTAAATAGTCATAGGGTGGTAGGCTTGGTGTAATATTGCCTGCATTTTGGGCTGCTCCTCCATCATAAGCACCAATAAAAGAATATACCAATTGATCTCCATCTTGGTCTGTAGCACTAAAGTCTAGTGTGAATTCTTTATTAAAACAAAGTATAGAAATGCCTTTTTCAAACTTAGGGCAATTATCTAAAATTGGTACATTATTAAAATCAGAGCCAGGGATAACTGTTGAATAAGTAGCACCTGCGCCATTTGTGGCTGGATTTATGGTGATGTTATTAATATTTTCAATTCTGCAACAAGTTTGATAAGTAGCTGTAAAGCCTTTTGTGTTATTATTCAATGTAACTACAATAGAATAATATCCAGCTGTGTAATTTAAATTGGGTGCACCAACAATACATCTTGGAACATTTGTAATGGGAAGCACTTCGATTCTGCTTAATCCAGCATCCAATGTTGGCAATGTTCCCGGTCCATCATAAGGTTCATTATTATCATTATTAAAAATACCAATCCTTACAGTAGCTGGCATTGCTGCACAATTTCCAGTACAATTTTCATCTCTAAATAAAACTAATGTAATCCTGAATGTCCTTGTTGAAGGAGTGCTAGAAATCAATTCATACCTCATCTCTCCTCCTGTAATGTGTCTTGCATAGCCACATAAAGTAGTAATTAAAAAAATAAAAGACAATAAGGTGATTCTCATGACGTATTCTAAGCTATAGTATTAAAGATCGAAAGTTAATACTTAAAAAATACAGATGCAAGTTATACCGCAATATGATTTTGCAAAAATAACAAAATAACATTATTTGACAAGCTAGGGTTTTCATAGAAACCAATATGTGCGGTATTGGTTAAAAGTTTTATTTCTGATGTACTTGGTAAAATTGACTGACGTATATTATCAGTATATTTAACCAATGTGTCTTCCATACCAGAAATAAATAAAACTGGAATTGTAGCATTTTTTAGCAAATCAATTCTGTCTGGCCTGTTTTTGATAGCATAATAATATTGTATTAGTGTATTTTTAGAAATATTAATTCCCATTTGCAGAAACGAATCAATCATTAATTTATTGCTTTTATTAGCTGAAAATAATTTGGGAACTGTAGTTTTTAAAAAAGCTAAGCTACCAAATTCATGTATAAACTGAATGGATTTACTTCTTTGTTGAATTTTATTTTCATCATCTGCAAAGGCTGTTGAATGAATGAGGCCAATTGATGAAAGATCTTCTGGGAATTGAGCTAAATAAGCCAATGCGATATATCCGCCCATGCTATGCCCAAATATTGAAAATTGCTGTATTTTTTCAGCTAAAATAATTTCTCTTAACCCTTTTGCATAATCATCTATTGTAATATTTTCACCTTTTAGATTTTCTGAATCTCCCGAACCAAAAATATCCGGTAGAATTAAAGTATAATATTTGCTGAGTGCTTCTATTTGATATTTCCATACACGCCAATCTTCACCAAACCCATGTATAAGCATCAAGTATTTGCCCGTCCCATAAATTTTATAATGTAAAACTGAATTTTTGAAAAGTACTTTTTTACTAATCATGTTAAATTCAGTTTTTGAGAAGTAACGCGATACAGCCTAACAATTATGGCAAGTATTATTGGTATCAATGAAACATTCAACTGTTGTGGTAAAAAATTCCAACAGAGTAATACTAATGAAAGAAAAAAAGCTAAAAACACAAAGTAATTTCGAATGATCTTCAGTTTACTTTTTATGAAAAATGCTGCTATAAAATTGGTGGGTAATGCCCATAATAGATTGTAGTTGTTTTTTGTCATGATATGATCTGTGCCAAACCACATGAAAATAAATAAAATGCCCAGTGCGCCTGTAAAAAATAAAATTGTAAAATCTAAGCCAGTTGTTATTATGGAAACAAATTTGTTTTTTACAAAAGATAATGAGAACATAACTGCAAAAAATATCCAGAAACAGAAGTTAGGCGTAAATAAAGATTTTGAAATTTGATTGACGAAAGTAGGAGGGGTAAGTTGAACTTTTTCGGAAACTAGTTTTTGGTTAGTACAATGATCTAATGCGTTCATCAGATTTTCGGGAAGAAATTCTTGTTCTTCAGCAGACATAATTTTATCTGTTTTTGCACCAAGTAATAAGTCAATTCCTAATTTGCTCCAATGTTGTTCGCTTTTATTTAAGTACATATAAATAGCCTGCCTGAATCTGGTTTTTTCAGGCATAACATAAGGCAGTATTGGGTTTGGTTGTTTGTTTTTAGAAATGATATCCCTTAATCTTGTGGTGCAATTGTCGTAGAAAAAATCGTATTGATAATATTTGTTTTCCTCTTTTAAATTTTCAATTAAAGCATGCTTGATGTTGTTTTTTTCTTGTTCGGATAGATTTAAAATTTGTTCGGTAATACCACGTCCTTCTTCAGTGTAGCTATAAATAAAATCTTCTGTTTGCTGAACACTTACAAAATACTTTAGTTTCCCTTTAATGAACTTGATGTAAAATTCCTCGTCGTTAAAGTTGAAGGTGCCATAATTAAAAACAAGATCGTTAACATTATTGCTGTCAATAATTCTGATGGCACTATGGCCAAATATAGAATACAACTCATTTCCAGGAGTGCACGTGAGTAAAGAAATGCGCAATCTAGACGAATCTTGTGCACTGGCTTTTAGCAAAAAAGCAAAGGTCAATAAAATAAAAAATCGAATAAACTTTTTCATAATTCACTATAGTCAAAAGGTGAAATTATCGACTATAATTTGGTGCCTCTTTGGTGATGAAAATATCATGCGCATGACTTTCGCTCATACCTGCATTGGTTATTTTTACAAATTGTGCCTGTTGTAATGCTTTGATATTTGAAGCGCCGCAATAGCCCATGCCAGCTCTCAATCCACCAGTAAATTGATGCACAACTTCTTTAAGACTTCCTTTAAATGCAACCCTGCCTTCAATTCCTTCGGGAACGAATTTTTTTACATCAGCTTCAGCATCTTGGAAATATCGATCGCTACTGCCTTGAGCCATTGCGCCCAACGATCCCATACCACGATACTGCTTAAATTTACGTCCTTCATATATAATGGTTTCGCCCGGACTTTCTTCTGTACCAGCAAACATATTTCCCATCATAACGCAAGTAGCACCAGCGGCTAAAGCTTTAACCATATCTCCTGTATATCGAATTCCACCATCACTAATGATGCCGACTTTTTTATTTTTCAAAGCAGCTACAACTTCCATTACGGCTGTAATTTGAGGCACACCTGTACCAGCAACAATTCGTGTGGTGCAAATAGAACCCGGTCCTATCCCAACTTTAATGGCATCTGCCCCAGCATTTGCCAATGCAAGTGCCCCAGCCCCAGTACCAACGTTTCCAGCGATAACAGATAAATTTTTGAATGATTTTTTTATTTTTTTAAGTGCGTCTATTACGCCTTTTGTATGTCCGTGTGCGCTATCCAAACAAATGGCATCAACACCAACATGATGTAATGCAGCCACTCTATCCAAAATATCAGAAGTAATCCCAACGCCAGCGCCTACAAGCAATCTACCAAATTCATCTTTTACTGCATTTGGATTGCTTTTTAATTTTAAAATATCTCCAAAAGTAATTAGGCCAATTAATGTTCCTGATTTATTTACAACGGGTAGTTTTTCAATTTTATTTTGTTTAAAAATAAGTTCAGCTTTTTTAAGATCTGTTCCTTCTGGTGCAGTGATGAGGTTTTCCTTCGTCATCACTGTGCTAATTTTATGATTGGGATTATTTTCAAATCGCAAATCTCTATTGGTTAAAATCCCCACTAATTTTTTCTTTGCATCAACAACTGGAATGCCACCAATTTTATTTTCCCGCATGAGCATCAATGCTTCACCAATGCTTGAATCAGGGCTTAAAGTAATTGGGTCTAAAATTAAACCACTTTCACTTCTTTTTACTTTTCGCACTTGATCTGCTTGCTGTTGAATACTCATGTTTTTATGTAGAACACCCAACCCTCCTTCTCTGGCCATTGCAATAGCCAAAGATGCTTCGGTAACCGTATCCATAGCAGCGCTAAGAATAGGAATATTCAATTGAATTTTTTGGGTTAAAGTCGATCGAGTATCAACTTCACGCGGAAGGATTTCTGAATATGCAGGTATCAATAACACATCATCAAAGGTTAAACCTTCATGAATTATTTTACCGTAATTTTTTTGTGTGGAGATTTTATTATTGGTTGCCATAGGCAAAAATAAGTTGAAATCCTTAATTTCAAAATATTTTATTGGGTTAAATACTTCTAATTGAATTCAGTGGTTTTTCATGGTATAAAAAATCAAGTTAACCCAAACACCTGTATATTTTTCCAGGTAGAGAAATAATAATACCATTCATCTCTAATGAAAGTAAAATTGTTGCTATTTTACTGTTGTTCATTTTTGAGTGCATGCAAAGTTCATCTATCTGCCAATCTACTTTTTGTTTAAAAAACTCGAGGATTTCCAATTCTTCTACATTGAAATCATAAAATAATTGTGGACTTCTTTTTTTTGAAATTGTTTTCGCCTCATTCCATTGCATCATTTCCAACAAATCGTTGGCTTGATTAATTAAATGGGCTTTGTTTAATTGTATCAATTTATTACAACCCTCGCTTTTAATATCAGTTACTTTTCCAGGAAATGCAAATACATCTTTATTGTAATCATTTGCAATTTCTGCAGTTATTAATGATCCACCTTTTTTACTGGTTTCTATAACAACCAAAGCATCACAAATGCCTGCCGTAATTCTATTTCTATTTGGAAAATTTTGTTTGTCTGGATTTGTACCACTTGTAAATTCAGTGAGTAGACCACCTTTAAAAATCATTTCTTTAGCCAGTTGCTTGTTTGCTGAAGGATAAATTCTGTCTAAGCCATGTGCCAGAATGCCAATTGTTTCAATATCATTATTCAATGAAGCTCTATGTGCTATGGTGTCTATTCCGTATGCCAATCCACTTACTATAATGGCATCTTTTAATTTTAGTTCACCGATGAATTTTTCGCAAATTTGTTTGCCATATTCCGAATTGTTTCTGGTGCCTACAATTGAAATGATTTTTGATGCATTCAAATTGCTGTTGCCCTTGTGGTAAAGTAAGATGGGCGAATCATAACAATTCAATAATCTTTTTGGATAATTTTCATCTGTAAAAAACAAAGCGTCAATAGCATGTTTTTGTATAAAATCCATTTCTTTTTTACAAACCTCAAAGTCTTTAAATGCTTTAATTGAATTTGCTCTTACAGAACCAATTCCTTCTATTTTTTCAAGATGAGATTTCGAGGCTTTGAAAATTTGAGCCGGCTCTTTGAAAACTTGCATTAATGATTTTGCATGTACATTTCCAATGTTGGGAATTTTAGTAAGTGCAATTTTATAAATTAATTCATTGTCCATAATATACAGACAATGATAGAATTAATTTTAATTGGAAATGACGTTTATTTCTGTTCTTCTGTTGTTGTTTTTCCCTTGTTCGGTATGGTTATCTGCTATAGGTTTTGTATCGCCAAATCCAACCGCGGATAAGCGTATCGCTTTTATCCCTTTAGAAACAAAATATTTTACTACGGCATTGGCTCTGTTTAAACTTAGTTTTTGATTGTCTTCTTTTTTCCCAACATTGTCAGTATGTCCATTTATCTGAATTTTCAAATTGGGATTTTCATTTAACAATGAAACAAATTTATTCAATTCAATTTCGGATTCCTTTTTTAGCAAATCAGAATTGCTGTCGAAAAAAATGTTTTTCAATATTACTGCAGCACCTTTTTCTATAGGTTGCAATGGTATTTTTAAATTAAAAAAGCTATCTAATTTATTGTCTATTAATGTAAAATTTTCAGAATAAAACAAGTATCCTTTTCGGTTAATATTCAAACTATAATTTTTATTTATGGGAAGCGTAACTAAAAAATTTCCTGATTCATCCGTTTGGATATTTGAAATTTGTTTAGCACTATTCAGTTCTGTAAGCGTGATGGTGCATGGCAAACCTTGTTTTGTGTTGATGTCGAAAACATTTCCATTAACCCATAATGTTCTAGATGCTTGAATGTCTTTTCGAAGTTTAAACGTATATAAATCTAATCCTGCATTTTTTTCTTTTCTATCACTTGCATAATAAGCATTAACGCCATCTGCAGCAACGATTACAGATCCTTCATCGTCAATTGTGTTTATTGGATATCCTAAATTTTCAGGCTCACTCCAATGGTTAGACGTATCTTTTCTACTCAAAAACAAATCTGTCATTCCATACCCTTTATGGCCATTGCTATTAAAATAAATCGTTTGGTTATCGCTGTGAATAAATGGACAAGATTCATCGCCTGGAGTATTTACTTCAGGTCCAAGATTTTCGGGTGCCGACCATTTTCCATTTTGTAAACGATGCGTGACCCAAATGTCTCTTGCACCATATCCTCCACTTCGAGTACTTGAAAAATACAAATCTTTTTTGTCTGGAGATAATGATGGTGCTGATTCCCAAGCGCTAGTGTTTATGGTACTTCCTAAATTTTCAGCTTCCGACCAGCCTCCATTTTTTGTTTTGTAAGAAATATATAAATCACAACTTCCAAAACCTTCTGGATAATTACATCCAGTAAAAATGAGCCAATTTCCATCTTGAGAAATATTTTGAGCCCCTTCATTTAAGTTCGTATTTATTTTGCCTGGAGCCGAAATCGCTTTAGTCCATTTATTATCGATCCACTCGCTTTCATAAAAATCTTCATCATCTTCAATGCGTCGTGTAAAAATCATTTTCTTTCCATCAATTGTTAATGAAGGATAGTATTCAAGGGCATTAGAGTTTATACTGTCTCCTAAATTGATTAATTCGAAATTATAGTTATTTACAGGGTGTGTTTTTTTATAATCTAGTGCAAACAAATAGGTGCTTATTCTGTAATTAGCGGATTTTTTACTTTGTTCGTTAAGGTCTTCATTTTTTAAGAAATGATTTGCTTTTATCAATGCTTCTTCAAACTTGCCAATTCCTGCAAGTGAAATTGAATAAGGTAAAAGATATTCTGAACAGAAAACACTATCTAGCGAAAATGCAATTTCAAAATTGCGCACAGAAGAATCATAATTTTTTAAATCAGCGTATATGCCAGCCCGTGATAGAAATGCTTCAACATAATTGGGGTATATTTTAATGGCTTGTTCTAGTTTTTTCAATGATTTTGTATATGCTCCTTCAGAAGCAAGGTCGTAAGCTTCAAAATAAATAACTTTTGCTTTTTTACTTACTTTTTCTGGGCTATACCATTGCGATTTTGATGTAAAAGGAATCATTATAAAAAACGCAACGTTTAATAAAACTAACCTAGTAATTGTTTTCCAATTTTTCATAAAAAAATTTAAGTCTTGAAGGTATGGAAACTTTAATTGGGATATTATATTTTTAGATTTGTATAACAATGATTAAGGAACATTGATATACTTGTGAATTTGTAAAGACAATTCCCATTGAGGATTTGATTTGATATAATCAATAATAATCGGGGTGACAAGTGAAGCTTTATCCCATTCGGGTTGGAGATATAATTTACAATTGGAGTTTACTTTAGCAGCATAGTATTCGGCCCATTCGAAATCGTGCTTATTAAAAATCACAATTTTTAATTCATTGGCTACAGGTAATATTTCTTCTAAAGGGGCTTTGAATTTTTTAGGAGATAAACAAATCCAGTTCCAATGACCACTCAAAGCATGCGCACCAGAAGTTTCTATATTTGTTTCAAAACCTTCTGATTGTAATTTAGCTGTAAGTTCATCCAATTGATGCATTAATGGTTCGCCACCAGTTATCACTACTAAACCACTTGTTGTATGCTTTTTTATTTCTAAAACAATTTGATCAATAGTAAATTTTGGATGAGCATCTTTATCCCAACTATCTTTTACATCGCACCAAACGCATCCAACATCACAGCCACCTATTCGAACAAAATAGGCCGCACGTCCTTGATGAAACCCTTCACCTTGAATGGTATAAAAATGTTCCATTACTGGAAGTGAAATTGATTGGATAGGATTTATCATGCTTTATTTTGTTGATTATACGCGTTCAAAGTATTTTTTAGTAATGCAGCAATAGTCATCATTCCAACGCCACCCGGAACAGGGGAAATGAAACTACATTTTGGTGAAACGCTATCAAATTCTACATCGCCCTTTATGCTAAATCCTGATTTTTTGGTTTCGTCTTTTACCCTTGTTATACCTACATCAATAACTACAGCACCATCTTTCACCATATCAGATTTAACGAATTCAGGGATACCAATTGCTGCAACAATGATATCGGCATTTAAACAAATTTCTTTAATGTTTTTAGTTCGGCTATGACATACCGTTACTGTACAATTTCCAAATTTTCCACTTTGGTTTAGAAGTATACTCATTGGTCTTCCTACAATGTTACTTCTGCCAATAACTACAGCATGTTTACCACTGGTTTCGATATTGTAATGCTCCAGCATAAGCATAATTCCATAAGGAGTTGCAGGAATAAAACTGGGCATACCGAGCACCATTTTGCCAATGCTAACTGGACTAAATCCGTCAACATCTTTATCTGGGTTGATTAGATTGATTATTTTTTGTTCATCAAAATGAGAAGGTAATGGCAATTGAACTAATATTCCATCTACTAAATCATTTTGATTTAATTGATTTATGGCGTCAATAAGTTCTTGTTCTGCAATATTTTCATTAAGTCTAATTAAACTGCTTTTAAATCCAATTTCCTCACAGTTTTTTATTTTGCTGGCTATGTAAGTTTCACTAGCGCCATTATTGCCTACAAGAATTGCAGCTAAATGTGGAGCACGTTTTCCTTCTATAATAAGGTTATCAACAAATGATTTTAATTCATTTTTTATGTGTTGCGAAACAATTTTTCCATTTAAAATTTCCATGTTGTAAAAGTACTACTATAAATGATTTTAAACCCAAAACAACAAAATTTAAAAAGAAAAAAACGATGCAGTACAGGTTAAATCAACAATATAAAAGTTTTTTGTGGCTCTAATTTGCAGTCGATTAAAAGTTTAAAATATGAAGTTTGTAAAACCATATCAATCCAAAATAAATCCGAGAGATATACTCTTAATATTGTTGTTTTCAATAGTTGCTCTACCTAAAAATAAATTATGCGCACAAAATATCACATTGTTCAACACGCCTAAATTAATGAACAATATAGCAGGAGAAATAAATGGGTTCAATATTTTTCACATTGTCTCTAATCCTGCCAATCTCAACGTGCTTAAAAAATTCAATATCGGAATTTATAGTGAAAGAAAATTCAATCTAATAGAATTGAGCAATCATCTTATTGTTTCAGGCTTTTCATTGGGAAGAATTAAAATGGGTTTAATGGTACAACAATCAGGTTCAACAAAATTTAATCAGCTTTCTTTAGGCGTTTGTTTATCAAAAAAAATTGGGGACAATACTTCATTGGCCATTCAAAGCAAATTGTTGCGAAGTAATATTTCGAAGCATCTAAATCAAAAATATATTTCTGCAGAAATTGGCCTTGTGACAAATTTATCAAAAGTTGTAAGATTGGGAATTAAGGCTGAGCATTACATGTCTTTCGATAAACAAACAAGTTCAGACAATGCTTATTTAATAAATATCCGAACAGGAATATTTTATCAAGTTTCAAAACAATTTTCGATGAATTTAAACTCTTTCAAAACATCAAATGAACCTGCTTTTTTTTCTGGAAATATGATCTATCAAGTGCATAAAAAAATTGCATTAAAATCAGGGTTTACATCGAATACAAATGCGGTAAATATTGAGATTTTATATTCTGGTAAAAAAATGAATTTGGAATTAAATATGATATTTCATCCAATATTGGGTATGACGTCTGCAACTTCAATTTCTACTGTTAATGATTAATAAAATGCAGAAAATAATTTTTACAATTGGGGTGGCTATTTTATTTACAACAAAGGTTTTTTGTCAGGTTGAAACTGAAGTAAATAATAATTTGAATGAAACTCTTTTGGAAACCAATATAAATACTGAAGAGGAAATAGACATTGACAATAACACATTGAATCTAAAAAATAATGAAAGAGAAATTCGACTTTTAAATATTAATGAGATAACGAAAGAAGGCCTTCAAATATTGGGAGAATTTACGTCATCACAGATTGAATCTTTTTTGAGTTATCGTAAATCGTTTGGGAAATTTATTTCAAAATATGAATTACAATCTATTCCAAATTGGGACATTGAATTGATTAAAAAAATAAAGCAATTTGTATGTATAAAAAATAAAAATGAATTTTTTAATTCTCTTCCAATGGCAATTAAAGAGGGCAATCAAATATTGTTATTAAGAACAAGAACAGTTTTAGAAAAATCAATTGGCTATGTTTATGATACAACTACAAAATCAAAAAAATATGCTGGAATTCCAGCAAGTATTTCCATGAAATATCAATTAAAATTTAAGCAAGATTTTAAACTAGGTATTTTAATGGAAAATGATGCTGGTGAAAGATTTACATTTAATAGAAATACAAAAGGATTTGATTTTATTTCTGCACATTTATATAAAAAAAACAATGGTTTTTTACAAATGCTTTGTATCGGAGATTACACTGTAAATATTGCACAAGGTTTGATTCAGTGGCAATCGTTGGGGGTTAAAAAAAGCACAGAAGTAAACAGTATTAAGCATGAATCTGAAATCATAAAACCATATCAATCATTTAATGAAATTAATTTTCATCGAGGGGTTTGCATTGGTGTGAAAAAGTTTCAAACCAATGCAGTGTTTTTTTATTCAAATAGAAACTTAGATGCAAATAAATCAATAGATTCTTCAAACGATATTATCGTTTCGAGCTTAAATTATCTCGGTTTGCATCGAACTGAAAATGAAATTGCCAATAAAAAAAATTTAAATCAACAACTTTTAGGAATAAATGTCAATAGTAATTTTAAAAACATTTTAATTTCAGCAAGTGTCTTACACTACGAATTTAAATATCCATTTCAAAAGCAAAATCTTTCTTACAATTTATATGCATTAAAAGGCAATAGATTAACATCTTATAGCATTGGATATTCTTTTACAAAATTAAACACCCATTTTTTTGGAGAAACCGCATTTAGCTACAATGGTTTTGCAACGACTAATGGATTATTTTCTGCGATTTCAGGGAAAGCCGACATATCGATTTTATATCGAAACATTTCAAAATCATTTCAGTCAATAAATGCCAATGCTTTTACAGAAAACTCAAGTGTAAACAATGAAAAAGGGTTGTATTTTGGGATATCATTAAAACGACAAAATCGTTGGGAGTTAAATATGTCAGCAGATTTTTATTCTATGCCATGGTTACAATATCAAATCAATGCACCAAGTTCGGGCATGAGTTTTTTGATTCGCATAACGCACACACCGAACAAAAAGTTATCTGCAATTTTCACCTTTAAACACCAAGTTTCCCAAATTTCATCAAGCGAAAACAATGATTATGTCTTAAAGCCATTGGGTGAGATTGAAAGAAATAGCTTAAGATGTCATTTGAGTAAATTGCTAAGCACAAGCATTTCACTGAGAAGTAGAATGGAATTCCAAATCATAAAAACATCTACATTGACAAGAAGCGAAGGTTTTTTGTTTTTTACAGAGATATTATATAAGCCTTTAATGAAGCGTATTTCATCAAATGTAAGAATTACCTATTTTGAATCTACGAATTATGATAGTAGGATTTATGCTTTTGAGAATGATCTTTCTAATAGTTATGCTTTACCTGCATTTTACGACAATGGTTTTAGATATTTTTTTAATGTTCAGTATGCATTGAGTAAAAAAATACATTGCCGTTTGAAATTCAGTCAAAACTTCTATCCGAACAAAAAAGACATTGGCACTGGTTATGATTTGATAAAAGGAAGCAAAAAAACGCAAATTGGGTTTGAAACTATTTTTTCATGGTAATTTTATTTTTTGAGTTTAGAGCATAAAAATGGTAAAAAATCATACAAAATCTAAAAAAATAAAATTAATGGGTAGCATATTGATTTTTTATTCAAAAAAAATGAGTGTGGCCCAAAATTTATTTTTTTAAAATATCTGAAGTACTGATAAAATATGCATTTGATTCAATTTGCATTGTATTGAAAATCATATCATGAATTAAAATATTACAAACACGCAACATTTCTTATTTTGTTGATGTCTTAACTTACGGATAGTTTTCAACAAAAAAAAATTAACATTTTATTGTTGTTAATAACAATATCCTTATTTTTACCTTTCATTAAACTAACAATTAACGAACATGAGAAGATTTTTAACATTATTTGCCGTGCTAATGCTAAGCGGAATGCTTGCTTTTGCACAATCAAAGGTGCTCTCTGGACAAGTTAGAGACATTCCTGGTGAACCTGTAAAATTTGCAACAGTAACCGAAACTGGAACTAAAAATGCAGTTCAAACAGATGCTAATGGAAATTTTTCTATTAAAGTGTCTGGGCCATCATCAAAATTAACTGTTACTGCAGTTGGTTATGATGCAGTTACAATTATTCCTTCAGGAAATGTGGTAATTGCAAATATGGCTAGAAACACTCAAGAAATGACAGCTGTAGTTGTTACCTCTTTAGGTCAAGTACGTCAAAAGTCATCTTTGGGTTATTCTACAGCTTCAGTTAAAACAAAAGAATTAACTCAAGCAAATCCTGTAAATCTTCAAAATGGTTTGACAGCTAAAGTTTCAGGTTTGAACGTAGCTACAACCAATAGTGGTGTATTAGGTACAACGCGTATCACATTACGTGGTATTCGTTCATTAACTGGAAACAACCAACCAATGTTGGTTATTGACGGGGTACCAACACCTTTAGGATATTTAAATTCATTAAACCCAAATGATATCGCTGATGTAAGTATTTTGAAATCAGCTTCAGCTACAGTGGCTTATGGTCCTGATGGGGTTAATGGTGCAATCATGGTTACTACCAAAAAAGGTACTAAAATGAAACCAATGATTAGTGTTTCTCAATCAACTCAATTCGAGAAAGTTGCTTACATGCCTCAGTTTCAATCAAGATTTGGTTCTGGTTACAACCAAGACCCAAATACTGGTCAAGGAACTTTTACACCTTATGAGCAACAATCTTGGGGAGATGCGTTTGATGGTTCAATCAGACAAATGGGACAAACTGGTCCAAATGGCGAACAATTGTTGTTGCCATATAGTAATGTAGCAAACGGAAGAAAAAATTTCTTTGAAACAGGAACAACAAATCAAACTGATGTTTCTTATTCAACTGGAGATTTTTATTTAAGCGCACAGAACGTATCAATCCGTGGTACAATGCCAGGGGATAAAAATGATCGTAAAACAATTGCATTAAATGCACGCAAAGAATATAACAGATTTGCAGCATCTTTCAATGCACGTGTTACAAATTCAAAATATGATGTAACTACTGCGAATGCTCAAACTTATTATGATGTTACTGGTGCTCCAGGACAATATGATTTGTCTCGTTTCAAAAACTGGAGAACTGATTATTTCTCTAGTCCAAACGGATATTTCACGCCATATTTGACTAATTTCTACAGAACTCCATACATGGCTAAAGACATCAACAGACAAAGAGGAAAAACGAATGATGTTTTGGGTAATGCAGAATTAACGTATAAAGCAACAAATTGGTTGAATTTTGTTTACCGTTTGGGTGGATCAGCAACTTTTGGAGATGCTAAATCTTCAACAGAAGCTTACACTCCAAGTGCTTACCATTTGACTTTAGTTGATGCATCATCAACAACAATCAGTGCAGCGGTTGCTTACGCATCTTCATCTAGCAGCAGAGTAACTTCTGAGTTTTTTGCTAACATGAATGCTAAGTACAAGAAATTTGCGTTTACTGGTCAATTTGGACAATCATTCCGTCAGTCAAATACAAACAATTGGGGAATTAGCAGTGGAAATCTTGGTCAATCAACTTTCTTGAGTATCCAAAATAGAGTAGGTGAACCAACAGTTTCTGCAGGTTCTACTATTTCAAGATTATCAAGATTATTTGGTAATGTAAGTGTTAACTATGATGGTTGGGCTTATTTAGAAGGAACTGGATCTTATGATAGAGACAGTAAAAATGCACCAAGAGACGGAAGTGCTTTTTCAAATAGTGATATCTCTTATTTCTATCCAGGTGTAAACTCTTCAATTTTATTACACAAAGTAATTCCTGGATTTGACAAACAAAAAGTGGTTAACTTCTTGAAAATCCGTGGAGCTGTATCTAAAACAGGTAACGTTCCTTTAGCAGCACAAGATGATCCAGCTTTCACAACTGGAACTTTCTTCCCTTATGGTTCTACATTAGGATATAACATTCCTACTTCAATTTACAGAAGACAATTCGATCCTGAGTTTGTATATAACAAAGAGATCGGTCTTGAAGTTGGTTTCTTGAAAAACAGAATCAATTTTGAAGCAACTTATTACACTCAAAAGAATACAAACCAAGTATTGGATTTGCAATTAGCAAATAGTACTGGTTATACTACAAGTAAATTAAATGCTGCTGAATTTAAAAACAGTGGTTTAGAAATGGATTTAAAATTAACTCCATTGGTTAAAGTAGGTGATTTGAATGTAGATTTGAAAATGAACTACACACATCAAACAAGTAAAGTGATCAAATTGGTTGATGGTTTAAATCAAATTGGAATTGGAAACTACAACTGGGTTATCGTAGGTCAACCCGTTTACAAGTTCAGAGTTTATGACTATGTAAGAGATAGCGCAACTGGTAAAGTTATTGTTGGAGCTGATGGTATGCCAACTGTAAATCCTAATTTAACCACTTTTGGAAAAACAACTCCAGACAATATCTTTGGTTTAACATTATCTGCAAACTACAAATCTTTCAGTTTGTCAGTAGTTGCTGAATATCGTGGTGGAAACCAAATCGTAGCTGATCAATTAGGTGGATTTATGGATGACAATGGTATTTCTGCACGTAGTGCACAATACGGTCGTCGTGCATTCGTTTGGCCTAACTCAGTTTACTACAATGGAACTAAATATGTAGAAAATACAAACATTTACACACAACAATACAACCGTGAATTTTGGAACAGTGATTTAAATACTACTGCTATTTCTAACTATTTAGTAAGTGGTGCTTTCTGGAAATTAAGAGAAGTTTCATTAACTTATGAATTCCCTGCAAAATTATTTAAAGGCAATACATTGAAAGGTGTAACAGTTGGTATTACTGGTAGAAACTTATTAACTTGGTTACCAAAAACAAACCAATGGACTGATCCAGAGTTTTCTTCTAATGGAAACGCTTCTTATACAGGAAACGCTCAAGGTCGTAGTACTGCATATAACTTGCCTCCAACAAGAATTTTCGGTGCAAACGTAGTATTCCAATTTTAATAAAATTTAATAAAACATAAACATGAAACTTTTTAATATTAAAAAATTAGGTTTGATAGCTACTACAGCGGTGGCTCTACTTACCGGATGTAAAACTGATTTCGATATCAATGCATCTCAAGAGAACTTGTCAGCAGGTTCATTAAATTACAGAGACGTGCTTCCTTCATCAATTGCAACTTCTGCGAAGATTGTTGCTGCTGATTGGAAATTCTTACAAAATTGGATGGGCTATTGGGCTCGTAGCGGTAGCTATCAAAATGATAATGAAGAAGAAACTTACAATTTCACCAATACTTTTCCAACTTCAGGTGGAAATCCTTGGAACGATTTGTATTACAATGCTTCTTCATACAATTACGTTCAACAGAAAGCTAAAGCTTCTGGAGATGGATTCTACGAAGCAATTTGCAGAATCATGAAAGCTCAAAATTTCCAAATGTTAACTGACGTTTACGGAAATATTCCTTATTTCCAAGCATTACAAGGAAATGATATTAGAAATCCTAAATACGATAAAGGGATTGATATCTACAAAGATTTGTTCAAACAATTAGATACTGCTATTTTATTATTGAAAAGTCCAGCAGCTGCGGCTTCAGCAAACGCTAACATTGCAAAAAATGATTTAGTATTTAAAGGAAATGCAACTTTATGGATTAAATATGCAAATACTTTAAAATTGCGTATGGTAATTCATTGCCAAAATGGTATTGATGCAGCATCTTCAACTTCTGTAACGGGTATTGATTATTCAGCAATCATGGCAGGTATTAACGCAGAAGGAACAGGTTTCTTAATGTCTGGTGAAACGGCTAAAATTAACCCTGGTTTTTCTTCTTCTAAACCATCTCCATTCTACAGATATTTTGCTATCAATGAAAATGGTACATTGGCTAGTTTAGCAGATTTCACAAAAGCAAATGCTTTCGCGGTTGGTTTAGGTACAAGAACTACTCCTGGATATTACAGATATAATGCTGATCCAAGAGAAAACAAATTATATGTAAAACCAGATATCAATTCTAGTGCTTCAGTTTATACTGCTAGAACTTACCACAAAGGCATTCCTTACGGTGCTGTTTCTGGTTTTGCACCTGGATACACTGGTGATTCATTATCTCCAATTAACCAAGTTAATTCAACTTCTCCTGCAACTGGATTATCTCCAAACGGAGCTGCGTCTGATGCATGGTTAATGACAAGTGTTGAAAGTTTATTCTTACAAGCAGAAGCTGCTGAAAGAGGTTTGTTACCTGGAGTTAATCCTCAAACAGCTTTAACGAACGCGGTAAAAGAATCATTTATTTCATTAGGTTTAACTGCTGCTAATGCAACAACTTACATCAATGGAAATGCTGGATATGCTGACGTTGATTATACAGCTGTTGCTGATCCTACAATTGGTAATTTAGTGGACGGTGGTTTATATACCATCATCGCTCAAAAATGGTTCGCTTTAAATGGTATCGCTCCATTTGAAGTATGGTCTGATTACAGAAGAACTGATATCGTTTATGGTGAAGCTGTTTCATACGATCAAACAAATACTGGTGTTTGGGCTAATCAATTGTCAATTTTATCAGGAGCTGCTTCTTCAATTCCTGTTAGATTGTTTTACCCACAATCAGAATATAGTTTCAATGAAGCTAACGTAAACACACAAGGTTCTATTAGCGTATTTACTTCTAAAGTATTCTGGGATCTTCAATAATTTCCATTACCAAAAAAAAATAAATTAAATAAAATGAAAAATATTTTTAAACTAAGTTTCTTCGGAGTTGCAATGACTGTTGCATTCTCTAGTTGTCTTAAAGACAAAGGTTTTGATAATGGAGATTACGGAATCCAAGTTATCGAAAAGAAAGGGGTTTCTTTACCTCAATCAATTGCTGGTTCTGTTGATTATGGATTGTTATCATCAGATGCTCCACAATTACTAGCTTCTCCAATTGTAGCTTTAGAAACAGTTGGTGCTCAATCTTCTGATGTAACGGTTCAATTTGCTTTGAAACCAGAATTGGTTGCAGCAGATCCAAACTTAACTTTGTTACCAGCTAGTGCTTATACTACTAATTTAACTGCTACTATTAAAGCAGGTCAATTATTAGATACACTTGATATTACTATTCCAAGATCATCTGATTTAGATCCAAACTTAACTTACGGTTTAGGTCTTGAATTGGTTAGCGCAAGCAATGGTTTTCAAGTTGCTAGCAATATGAAAGAAGTTTTAATCAGAATCACAGTTAAAAATATCTATGATGGTAATTATACTGCTAATGGATGGTTTTATCACCCAACTGCAGCTAGAGCAATTACCAACAGAGCTAAAACTTTAACTACAACTGGTCCTAACTCAGTAGAAGCTGAATTAGGTGATTTAGGTGGTAGCGGTTATTTTGCTATTTTCACTGTTGATCCAGGAACTGGTGCTTTGACGATCACTCAAGCTCCAGGAAGTGTTCCTTTAGCTATTTTCACAAGTGGTTTACCAGCACAAAATTTAGATGGAACAGCAACAGGATATGCTTCAGCTTGGCCAAATGCTGCTCAATGCACTAATGTTTATGACCCAATTAATAAAGAATTTAGAGTTAGATACGGATATGCTGGCGGTGCTAGTGGTCAAATCTACAGAGTAACTGAGGAGATCATTAAATTGAACTAATTCAATCTTAAATAATATAAAAGACCATCGGTTTCGATGGTCTTTTTTTATAAATTAAACTTTACAAAAATGTCTGATAATAAACCAGTAGAAAATCAACTAAACATTGAAATTTCAGAAGAAATTGCAGAAGGTACTTATGCTAATTTAGCCATCATTACCCATAGCCATGCAGAATTCGTAGTTGATTTTGTAAACGTAATGCCTGGATCTCCCAAAAGCAAAGTAAAAAACAGAATCATTCTTACACCTTTCCATGCAAAAAGATTCATGAAAGCGATGATTGATAATGTAAAAAAATTCGAGGCAGCTAATGGTACCATTCAAGATATGGAGTCTGTTGAAATTCCATTCAATTTTGGCGGTCCTACAGGAATGGCTTAATCAATTAAATCAAACCTTCTTCCATAAAACTATAGTACCCTTCATCACTCACAATGATGTGGTCTAATAATTTTATATCCATTAAGGAAGCGGCTTCACCTATCTTTTTTGTAATGGCTTTATCAGCATTACTTGGATTTAAATTTCCAGAAGGATGATTGTGACAAAGGATTATGCCTACAGCACCAAACCCAATGGCCAATCTTAATATTATTCTAGGATCCGCAACTGTCCCTGTAATTCCACCTTTACTGATCACTTCAAAATGAATGATTTTATTGGCTTGATTTAAAAACAAAACAGCAAATACTTCATAAGTTAAGTCTTTAAATTTTTCATTTAAATACTGAGCTACTTCATGGCTTCCTTTTATTGATTGTTTTAAAACCGATTCTGAATTCAATCTTCTTCGACCCATTTCTAAAGCAGCCATAATTGTAATGGATTTTGTTTCGCCTATTCCATTTATCTTTTGAAAATCAATTAAAGACAACTTCCCCAATTCGTTTAAACAATTGTTGCATCGCATCATGATTGCTTTTGCTAAATCAATTGCAGAATTATTTTTATTCCCATTTTTAATTAAAATAGCCAACAACTCAGAATTGCTCAATTGCATTGGGCCATAATTTTTAATTTTTTCATAGGGTTGATCATCCTTACTCCAATTTTTTATTGATGTGGAAGTGTTGTTAATATTTTTCATGAGAATTTAATATTTATTGCAGCAAACTAAACATACTTTTGCTTAATTAATTTTACCTCATATAAAATTTCAAAATGGAATCAAACGCAAAAATATTTTCCGGTAGAGGGTCTAGTTATTTAGCAGAAAAAATTGCAAAAAAATTTGGAGAAAAAATTGGAAGCGTTAAAATTCAACAATTTAGTGATGGTGAGATTGGGGTAGAATTTGAAGAAAGTATCAGAGGTAAATTCGTTTTTTTAGTACAAAGCACTTTCGCGCCTACAGATAATTTAATGGAATTGCTTTTAATGATTGATGCTGCTAAAAGAGCCTCAGCTTATAAAGTGATTGCTGTAATCCCTTATTACGGTTATGCGCGTCAAGATAGAAAAGATAAGCCTCGTGTGGCTATTGGTTCTAAATTAGTAGCGAACATGCTTGTTGCAGCTGGTGCTGATCGAGTGGTAACAATGGATTTACATGCTCCACAAATTCAAGGCTATTTTGATATCCCTGTAGATCATTTGGATTCGTCAGCAATATTCATTCCTTACATAGAAAGTTTACAATTAGAAAACTTAACTTTTGCCGCTCCGGATGTTGGTAGTGCAAATAGAATCAGAGAAGTAGCTTCGTTTTTTGAAGTAGATATGGTCATTTGCGACAAACACAGAAAACGCGCGAATGAAATTTCAAGTATGGTGGTGATTGGTGATGTAAAAGATAGAAACATTGTATTGATTGATGACATTTGTGACACCGGCGGCACCTTGGCTAAAAGTGCAGCATTAATGAAGGAAAAAGGAGCTAAAAGTGTCCGTGCTTTTTGTACACATCCAGTGTTAAGTGGCAATGCATACGAAAATATAGAAAATAGTGTTTTAGAAGAATTGGTTGTTTGTGATACCATTCCGCTAAAGAAACAAACCCCCAAAATTAAAGTACTCTCTACGGATGAGCTATTTGCTATTGCTTTGAGAAATGCTTACGAAAACAAAAGCATCAATAGTTTATTTATCAAATCAAGAATGCTTAAAGGTGGTAAATAAAATTAAATCAGTCTCAATTTAATTTATCCGTACAAAGAAATAATTCAAATCTGATTTCTTGGCAATGTCTTGATTATAATTGCCGTTTAACCTTAGCACACTTACACCCAAGCTATCCCAATATTGTTTTTGTTGTTGGATAGGATTTACATAATTGACTAATTTATACTCGCTACATGATTGGTAAATAGAAAATCCTTCATAGTAATTGTTGATATTAACCGTGCATAAATACAATCCACTTCTTCCTGCCACAAGTCCACCTTTCAAATAATTAAAAGGTTCATTTCTATTGTATAAAAAACCAAATCCTTGATTTGAATAATATTGAAATTGACCCTCAAACACCAAAGGATTGAATTCGATGTTGGCATAGTTTAAAGTTGGCCCCGACCCATTATTGACAACTTTGTAAGCTTGAATATTTGAATTTAATGCGGTAAAGGGATAAACAAATTTGTTTGAGTTCCTAGGTTGAATGGTATCATTAACAGAGGATGAGAATTTTATGGTATCGTAAATATTGATGCCGTTTAAATGGTTAGATATTTCCATTGGAAGCAAAACCGTATCAGTTGTGTAGTTTGTACAATTTTCACGTGGATTATAACCCCCACAATGAAACGCTGGAGTAACTATCATGTAAAAGCCAATTACTACAATAAATAAAAGCCAATTTTTCATAACAATAATTTTTTTAATAGACCTTTTAAATTTTAAAAATGTTGCCTAAGGTTATGTATTGAATTTCTTTATCTGCTTCATCAGCGCGGTGAATTGTTTTGGAATCTCTGCAATCAACTCAAATGGCTTGCCATTTTCATCATTAAATATCAATTTGTAAGAATGAAGTGCTAATCTATTTATCATTGGTCTTTCTTCATCTTCATGTTTACTGAGTTTGAAGTTCTTTTTTACACTGGAAAGTAAAACAGGCTTGCCATCTCCATAAATTGGATCACAAGCTAAAGGATGTCCAATGCTTTTTGAGTGAACACGTATTTGATGCGTTCTTCCAGTATGTAATTGAAAAGATACTAACGAAAAATATTTATTGGCTTCCATAACCTCATAGGAGGTTGAAGAGGGCTTTCCATTTCTATGAATGCACATTGTGCCCTTTTGAAGCGGATGCTCCGAAATTGGCGCCTCTATTAAGCCTGAGCTTTCAGTAGGCATGCCTATTACTACACCAACATAATATTTCTCAATATTTCGGCCTTCAAAAAGTTGAGAAAAATATTTATGGGTTTGTTCATTTTTTGCAAAAATGATTATGCCGCTGGTATCTTTATCTAAACGATGAACCGTAAATATCGAACCATATTTTTTTAATAATAAATCTTTCAATGAAGGTTCAGATTGCATTCTATCAGGAATAGAAAGCAACCCTGCAGGCTTGTTTATTGCTATGAAGTTATCATCTTCATAAATGATATTCAGGATTTGATTATTCAAAACAAACTATTTTTTTTCCTTTACTTTAGATGCATTCATATATTTAAGCAAACGGATTTCTTTTTCGCTTAAGTATCTCCATTTGCCACGCTCTACATTTTTTTTGGTTAATCCAGCATACATTACTCTATCTAGACCTTTTACATCGTATCCCAAATGTTCGAAAATACGACGCACAATTCTATTTCTACCACTATGAATTTCAATACCAATTATAGACTTATCTTTCGAATCAGCGTAAGCCAAACTATCCACCAATACTGGACCATCTTCTAAAACCAAACCTGTTAATATTTTTTCGAAATCGTTTTTCGTTAATAGTTTGTCGAGTTTTACTTCGTACACTTTTTTAATTTCAAAACTTGGATGAGAAAGCTTTTGCGTAAGATCACCATCATTGGTTAACAACAACACGCCTGATGTATTTCTATCCAAACGTCCAATTGGATAAACCCTTTCTTCTGTAGCACTTTTGATTAATTGCAAAACTGTTTTTCTCCCTTGAGGATCATCGGTTGTAGTAATGTAGTCCTTAGGTTTGTTTAATAAAATGTATTGAAGGTTTTTGGTAACAAACAATTTTTTACCATTGTAAATCACTTCGTCTGTGTCCAATACTTTATACCCTGGCTCTTTTGCAATTGTACCATTTACTTTTACATTACCCTCTGCAATAATGGTAACCGCATCTCTACGTGAGCAAACACCACAATGTGCTAAATATTTATTCAAAGGCATTATGCCTGTAGGCGGATTTCCTTTTGTAGATTTTGCTGCGAGCTTACCGTCTTTATTTATAGTTACTTTTTCTTTAGAAACAGCTTTCGCCTTTTCATCATTTCTTTTAGCGGCTAATGCTGGATTCTTAGCAGCCATTCTTGCCTGATATTTCTCCTCCTTAACTTTATCGAAGTATGCGGCTCTTTCTTTTTTTGCTTTCTTTTTCTCTTGTCTGAATGCTTCTTTTACGGCACTATTTTTTTTCTTGTTCGTAAATTTCTGGAATGGCGATTGGCTCATAATGGTTGAAGTTAATACTGTTTTTACAACAGGGTTTTGTCAAATGTACGCCAATATTGTGGGTTTTGATTGTATAAAAATAAAAAACCGCCCTTATGTAGAGCGGTTTTAAAATATTTGAATGATTATTTATTATGGGAAAATGCCCAATTCTAAATAGCTGGTTGCTACTTTATTAATGGCACTTACATAAGCAGCAGTACGCATATCAGGAATTTCAGGATTTGATTTCCAGATGTCCATGATTTCACGTGTTGCAGATATCATGGTTTCTTCCAAGCCACTATGTACCAAATCTTGCTCTTCTGGTCCGTGCATGATGAATTCTCTGTTTGCATCAGAAACTCTTTTGCCAGAAAGCTCTTCAATTTGTCCAAGTATTTTGGTGTTCAAATTTTCAGTAAAACGTTTTTCCATACGACCATAACGTACATGGCTAAGGTTTTTCAACCACTCAAAATAACTAACGGTTACACCACCTGCATTCAAGTACATATCAGGTACGCAAAGAATACCTTTTTGTGTAAATATTTCATCTGCTTCTGGCGTACAAGGGCCATTGGCAGCTTCACCAATTATTTTTGCTTTAACGCGCGGTGCATTTTCTCCGTTGATTACATTTTCCAATGCGGCAGGAATTAAGATATCGCAAGCCAATTCTAAAGCATCAGAGTTTTTAGCCAAATTTGTAGCACCTGGGAAATTCAAAATTGAACCAGTCGCTTTTCTATGTTGAAATACTTCATCTTCATTTAAACCATCTGCATTAAAGATTGCTCCTTCGTATTCAGCCAATGCAATAATTTTTGCACCACTTTCACGGAAGAATTTCGCAGAATGATATCCTACATTTCCTAACCCTTGTACAATAACCGTTTTGTCGGCTACTCCAGTGGTTAATCCAAGTTTTTGCATTACATCTGGCATGTTACATACTTCACGAATACCAAAGAAAACACCAAGTCCAGTAGCTTCCGTTCTTCCGCGAACACCACCTTGTGTGATTGGCTTTCCTGTTACGCAACCAGCAGCATCTATTTCTCCTGGTTTTAATGAAGCGTATGTGTCCACAATCCAAGCCATTTCTCTAGGACCAGTTCCATAATCCGGAGCGGGTACATCAATACCAGGTCCAATGAAATTTTTCTTTACCAATTCTGCAGTATATCTACGGGTAATTTTTTCTAATTCATAAACAGAATACTTACGTGGATTGATTTTGATTCCACCTTTACCACCACCAAATGGCACATTTACAATCGCACATTTGTATGTCATTAAAGACGCTAATGCCATCACCTCATCCTGATTTACTTCATCGCTGAAACGGATTCCACCTTTACAAGGAGATTTGTGCTGACTATGTTGTACACGATAAGCTTCAATAACTTCGATATCCCCATTATCCATTTTAACCGGGAAACGCATTTGATAAACACTGTTACAAGCTTTAATTTGCTCTAAAATTCCCAAGTCCCATTTGGTGTACTTGGCTGCTTTGTCGAAGCTTTTTTCAACACTCTGAAAAAAACTATACGGTTGATTTGATGACATATTGTAGGTTTTTATTTTCTAATTATTATTTTTTAAACTATTTATTTTTTTCAATTTTTGATATTTTTCTGTCCAAAACAAAAACATACAAAAAAAGTCCGATTAATATTGTTAAACAAACGGCAACTACATCATATATTTTCCCGTCTTTACGCATTAAATCTGCCATCTCTGGCTTATCCTGTGCATTAGCTAAAGTAGAAAAAAAACTAACAAAAACTATTAAAATCAATTTTTTCATAAGTTTAGATTTAATCCGATTTTTTAACTTCAAGAATATTTTTCTCTGTTATTAATGAAAGCCTGATTTTTAAAGTAGCTATCCAAACACCCAAAAGTGTCCATCCAATTACGGCAGGATAAAATACCATTCTCATTGTGGCGTCCATATCATTTTTATCTAATGCAGGATTCCCACTATCAGAACCAGGTGCTCCAGGATGCAAGCTTCCCACCAATCTTGGAATAATCCAGATGCTTGGAAATAGCATAGCGAATGCAAAAATGTTGTACACCGCACTAATCCTTGCGCGTTTATCGATATCCGTAAATGAGCCCCTCAACACAAAGTATGCACCATAAATTAAAAGTGCAATTGCAGCGCCTATTAATTTAGGTTCTTTTAATACACTTCCTAAAGATTGCCCTTGATCCGTTACCCAAGTTACATTTACCCAAATAATTCCTGTTAAATACCCTAGTATGCCAAAAAAGCTACCCACTCCAGCGAAATGTCTGGCAAAAATATCATTGCGATAATCAAAGTCACGTAGGTATTTTATACTGTAGTAAAAGCTTGTTCCAAAAAGAATCATCATGCCAAACCACATGCATACATGAAAATATAAATTTCTGATTGTTTCATTTAAAATGAAAAGACGCGGAACATCCAATAGGAAACCACATACGATGGTATAAACTAAAAGGACAAAGGATAATATTTTCCACCAAATTTTATTCACTAATCCGGAGATTTTTTTTGTGGGACAAAGTTAGGGTAAACGTATTCACATTTGCATATAAAAAAAGAAATAAAAAAGGTTAATCTTTCCACAGATATGGGAATAAAATAACAGACAATACGACTACCAAAAGATCCATTAAAATAGTTAAGCCAGCTAATTGTAATACAGCGCCATCTCTAAAAACCTCTCCAAATGCAGATTTGCTGAGTTTTATCAAAATAAGGAGTTGGGGTAAAATAACAGGAAAACCTAAAATGGCAATTAAAGCCGCATTTTGTTGGGCCTTTGCGGCAATGGCGCTCATTAAGGAAAAAACCAAACTGATTCCTATACCGCCTAAAATGGTAATGCCAATAAAAAGTTGAAAATCGGCAACGGGACTACCCAAAAATGTAAAAAATAAACCCAAGCTAATTAAACTCATAATGAGCATTAAGAGCACATTGAAGATTAATTTAGCTGCAATAAACTGAACAGGTGAGGAAATGCTGTAGAAATAGAGCATTCTCCCTCTGTTTTCTTGTAAAAAACTTTTAGCCACGGCATTTACACAAACAAACAATTGTATTACCCAAAACAAGCTATTCCAAACAGTTGATTCTGGGGTGTCAGGCATGGAAAGGTATAATACAAAAATTGTAGCTGCGATATATAACAAAATGCCGTAAAAACTATGCTTTTGACGAAATTCGAGCAACAAATCTTTTAAAAGTAAGGCAATTACCTTTTTATTCATAAAACGAAATTAAGCATAAATAAAAATGGAAATTAATTATCTGTTTTTAAATCATTTTTTAGTCTAAATAACCGCATCATTTTTTAATTATTAATAAAAATATTAAGAACAATATGGCAATTCAAGTGTTAAAATAAAAAATCAATTTAGAATTAATTTAGTTTGAATGTTGAATATTAACCTTGCTGTCTTATTTTTGCGTCGAAAATTCATAATTATAAACCATGCCTTTCTTCTTACTTGAAACGAATGTAAATAATGCGGCCAATTATCTACCTATATTAATTCAGGTATTTTTTGCTATAGGATTGGTTTTCATCATGATATGGGGCTCAGATAAACTAGGTCCAAAAAGAAAAACTTCAGATAAACTACAAAATTTCGAAAGCGGTATTGAAATCAAAGGAAATGCTCGTCAGCCAATGGCGATTAAGTATTTCTTAGTGGCTATTTTGTTCGTTTTGTTTGATGTAGAAGTAATATTTTTCTATCCTTATGCAGTTAACTTTCGTGCGTTAGGTTGGGATGGATTTATTGCAGTTGTATTGTTTGTAACCTCATTCATTGCTGGATTTATTTATATTTTCAAAAAAGGTGCAATGAAGTGGGAAGAATAATTCATGTTCAATTTCTTTCGTTGTTAATACAATTTTTCAGCGTTTGATGTTAAACTTTTAAATAAAAAAAAATGGCTCGTCCTGTACAATTTAATAACACAATAAAATTCGAAGGAATTCCCGAAGGATATATGGGCGAGGGATTTATGGCTACCAACTTTGAGAAAGTTGTGAGTTTAGCGCGTAAAAATTCCATTTGGCCTTTACCATTTGCTACCAGTTGTTGTGGCATTGAATTTATGGCTACAATGGCAAGCCATTACGATTTAGCACGTTTTGGTTCTGAACGTGTTGGTTTCTCTCCTCGTCAATGCGATTTACTGATGGTAATGGGCACCATCTCCAAAAAAATGGGTCCAGTACTTAAGCAAGTATATTTACAAATGGCCGAACCTCGTTGGGTGATTGCTGTTGGTGCTTGTGCGAGTAGCGGTGGTATTTTTGACACATACTCTGTACTTCAAGGAATTGATCAAGTTATTCCTGTAGATGTGTATGTACCTGGATGCCCCCCAAGACCTGAAGCTATTTTAGATGGGTTTATGAAAATTCAGGAATTGGTGCATGCAGAAGGTTTAAGAAGAAGACATAGCGATCAATATAAAGAGTTGTTGGGGAGTTATGGAATACAATAACATTGTTTAAAATGTTCAATAGGTTCAATGAGTTAAAAACGTTCATTAATCAAACATCTTAAACTTCTGAAACATCAGAAACTTTAAATTATTTATGTTAACAAACGAAATCATACAACAAAAACTTACGGATAAATTCGGCGACGTGCTTACCGATTGGCATGTACCTTATGGTATGCTTACATTCACCGCGCCAAATGAATTGAATTTGAAAGTATTGCAGTTTTTGTATGATGACGCAGATTTGAAATTTAATTTTTTAACGGATTTGCAAGCCGTGCATTATCCTGATAATAAAGGTGCTGAATTGGCTGTAGTATATCATTTACATAATTGGGTAGACAATATCAGAATTCGCTTTAAAGTTTTTGCAGACATAAATCAACCGGATGTTTTTAGTGCAACCGCATTATATCAATCGGCTAATTTTATGGAGCGCGAAACTTATGATTTCTTTGGTGTGAATTTTATCGGTCATCCCAATTTAATCAGAATATTAAATGTAGATGAAATGGATTATTTCCCATTGAGAAAAGAGTTTCCTTTGGAAGATCAAACTCGTATTGATAAGGATGATGAAATGTTTGGAAGGGGGTAGGAAGAAGGTTTAAAAGGTTCAATGAGTTCAATTGGTTCAAAAGGTTGAAATCATTTTCCACTTTGTGCCTTAACGACTTTGTAACGAAAAAAAGTATACACAAAACTGTATTCTTTGTGCCTTTGTGCCTTCGTGTTGAAAAAAATAAAAATAACAATTGAAATAAATTCAATTAATAAAAAAAATGAGCGACCATATTTTATTACCAGAAGGGAGTATTGAAAAGCAAACAACCACGTTGAATTTGGGGCCTACGCACCCGGCAACGCACGGCGTTTTTCAAAACATTCTGGAGTTAGATGGAGAACGCATCATGAAAGCTACTTCCACTGTAGGCTATATCCACAGGGCATTTGAGAAAAT
>CANFUJ010000003.1 GCA_947450165.1 Chitinophagaceae bacterium | reverse complement strand
CTTGCAGAAAAAATTTCAACTTCAGTTGGTTTACAATTAAAGATAAAATAGTTATAAAAAAGCATTTGATATTTTAACTTTTAACTTTTTAATTTTTACTTTTCACAACCACTTTGCTACAAATTTTTTAAACGCAGATCTAATTTCTTCAATCGATTTTTCAATTTGATTGGCATCAAGCTTTATTTGATGAATATCTGTAACCAAACGCTCATCTACTTTTCCAGCATGCACCTTAGCTTCTGATGCAGATTCATGTTTATTGATTAGAATTTTACTTCTTATTTCATCAATATTTTTTAGTTGAATAATAAACTGGTTTTGAAAATGTTCAGCTTGTGTTTTAAAGTCATGATTGCTATTTTTTTCTAGTACTTCTTTAAGTAATTTTTCAAGAAATTTAATATCGGAACCATAAAATTCAAGGATGTTCATTATTTCTTGATGTTCGTTTCCTAGTTTAAGTGAAGTAGTGTATGTCATGACATTTAATTTTTTTGATGAATAATATATCGTTCTTAAAGTTTGTTTTTATTAAAAAGGGAGGAATGCTACTTCCTCCCCCAAATCTTGTGAAATAGTATTTAATCTTTTAAAATTTAGTCCTATTTCTATCTCAATTAATGCAATAAGCGTCCTAACAGATTGAGCAATTTCTATTTTGCTATTTTGAGTGTTTAGTTTACTACCTTTTGAAATAGTTATGTCTAAAACCTTCGTCTGTCGACTTTTCATTGATTAATACAATACAAAAATAAACCGTTGAGCAACTGTTTAAAATGTTGTATAGCATTAAATCAGATGATGTTGGTTAGATAGAAATATTAAAAAATATTTTGTGGATCATCAATCGATATGTGCATTATCATGGGTTAAAATTTATATTTTATTGTAATTGAGTTCTAAATTTTCAATTATGCATATCGACATTAACGACAAAACAGTTTTGAAAGAAATTCAAAAAACATTTTCAGATTATTATCCCTTTTTATTAATGAAGTTTTATAAAAAGCCACATAATAAATATGAAGAATCAAAAAAGGTTGATGAATTAGATATTGAAAAAACAGTAGGGGAGGTTTCAAAAAAGAACATTTCAACCACAATTGAATTGAAGCCCACGGAACGGGTGTCAAATCTTGAAAATGAATTTCAAAATAAAATTGGCATACCAATCCAAGTATTCAAACTAGAAAATGGAATATGGTGCCAAACCTCAGGATTGGATAATTTAACTTTAAAAGATTTGAACATAATGGGTCGCAATTCATCAGATGATTTTGTAATGAAAGATGTTGATGATGAATTTGAAACAGAAGAAGAAATCTAGTTTAAACCATCATTTTTTACAGTTTACTGTTAGAATTCGAATTTGCATTTAAAATAATCTGCATATCAAAAAGTGTATTGTGTTTTGTAATAATTTTTTTATAATTTCAGGCCCTCAAAAACATCCTAAAACAACATCATGAAGAAAATTCTATTCACATTATTAACTTTTGCATTAATCAATGTGCTAACCGCTCAACAAAAGTCTTATTGGTTTCAACACTTAACTAAAGAAAACATTGTAACCGACAAAGCAGTTTCTAGATTGAGTTTTCCAACTACATTTAAATTATATGATTTAAATATTGAACCATTAAGACAGCAATTGTTTTCAATAGTTGATAACCGTGGAAATGCCCATTCAACAATCATTTCATTGCCCAATGCAGATGGTGATATTGAACAGTTTGAAGTATTTGAGGCGTCAAATTTTGAGCCAGCACTTCAAGCGCGTTTCCCTGAAATTAGAGCGTTTTCTGGTAAAGGTGTTTCAGATAAATATGCCATGCTTAAATTAAGCGTTTCTCCTAAAGGCATACAAACAATGGTTTTCAGAACCGATAAAGAAAATGAATTTATTGAAGCATATTCTCAAGATCATAGCGTATATGCCGTATTTAAATCACAAAGAAAAGCGGGCACATTACCTTGGACTTGCTCTACTGTTGATGAAAATTATGCTACCTCTTTAAATAATCAAGTTCAAAATTCGAATACCACTTCAAGATCGGGCGCTGATTTAAAAACCATGCGTTTGGCACAATCTTGTAATGCAGAGTATTCTAATTATTTTGGGGCAACAAGTTCTGCTCAAGTATCTTTAGTTCTTGCTGCTTTTAATGCAACGCTTACACGTTGTAATGGCGTTTATGAAAAAGATCTTGCTTTACATTTAAATTTGATTGCGAATACGACCTCAGTAATTTATTATAATCCATCTACTGATCCATATAGTACAACTTTATCTAGTTGGAATGCTTCACTTCAGTCTACACTTACTTCAGTAATCGGCGAGGCCAATTATGATATCGGGCACATGTTTGGTTCTACTGGTGGTGGTGGAAACGCAGGTTGTATTGGTTGCGTTTGTACCAATGGTTCTAAAGGTAGCGGCATCACGTCTCCTGCCGATGGAATTCCACAAGGAGATAATTTTGATATTGATTACGTGGTTCATGAAGTAGGTCATCAACTTGGTGCTAACCATACTTTTTCAATGACCAATGAAGGAACAGGTGTAAATAAAGAAGTTGGTTCTGGTATTACCATCATGGGTTATGCAGGAATTACCAGCCAAGACGTTGCACCTCATTCAATAGATATATACCATCAAGCTTCAATTGCTCAAATTCAAGCAAACTTAGCTACAAAAACTTGCCCTGTTACAACGAACATTGCAACAACAAATGCTACGCCTGTAGTTGCAGCTGTTAGCAATTATACGATTCCAAAAAGTACACCTTTTGCACTTACAGGATCTGCAACAGATGCAAACGGTGATGCACTTACGTATTGTTGGGAACAAAATGATAATGCATCAACTTCACAAACAAATGCAAGTAGTGTAGCAAGTGCTACAAAAGCAACTGGTCCGAATTGGATTTCATTCAGACCGACCGCTTCACCAACAAGATATTTCCCTCAATTATCAACAATATTAGCAGGTGGTTTAGTAACTGGTCCAATAACCGGAGGTGATGCAGGTACAAATATTGAGGCATTAAGTTCAGTAGCCAGAACATTGAATTTCAGATTGACCGTTAGAGACAATGCTCCATATGTTTCAACAGCTCCAGTAAATGTTGGACAAACACAATTTACGGACATGGTGGTAACCGTTAGTTCGGCTTCTGGTCCATTTGCAGTATCTGTTCCAAATACAGCCGTAAGTTATGCTGGAGGATCAACACAAACAATTACATGGAGCGTTGCGAGTACAACAGCAGCACCTGTAAGTTGTGCAAACGTAAAAATTTCTTTAAGTACAGATGGTGGACAAACCTTCCCAACAGTATTGGCTGCAAGCACACCAAATGATGGAACGGAAGCATTGGTGATACCAAATACACCTACAACCACTGCAAGAATAAAAGTAGAAGCGGTAGGTAATATTTTCTTTGATATCAGCAATGCAAACTTCACCATTACAGGTGCTGCTGCATGCGGAGATGCAACTGGATTAACTACTTCTGCTATTGGAGATAATGTAGCCACTTTAAGTTGGACTGCTGTACCAAACGCTATAAGCTATGCAGTAGATTATAAATTAAATACGGCAACTACTTGGACAAGCCTATCAACAGCTCAAGCAACAACTACAGCTAATTTAACTGGCTTAACTCAAGGCTCATTTTATAACTGGAGAGTATTAGCAACTTGTGCTGGAGGAAGTGGTAATTATGTAAGTGCAAACTTTACAACAACAGTTCCATTTGTATGTAATGCACCAACAGGATTAAATGCTACCGCAATTACTTCAACAAGTGCAACATTAAATTGGGCGGCAGTTACAGGCGCATCAACTTATGCAGTAGATTACAAATTGAGCACAAGCGCAACATGGATAAGCGCTACAACTTCAACAGCATCAACTTCAGTTTCTGTAACTGGATTAACAGCGAGTAGTCTATATGATTACAGAGTAAGTACAAATTGTGGCGTAAATGGAGCAAGTGGATTTACATCAGCACAATTTACTACAGCATCATTAAGTTGCAAAAGCAGCAAAGACACCAGCACCAATAATGCAACAACCGGCGCAGCTGTAATTCCATTTAATACCAACATTACAGGTCAAATTGAAGCTGCAAATGATGTGGATCATTATAAATTTACCATTACTACAGGGGGTACTATTACTTTAACGCTTACAACATTACCTACAAATTATAATCTTCGTTTGGTAAATAGTGCAGGTACAGTTTTAGTCACCTCTGCAAACTCGGGAACTACCAACGAAACCATAAATTATACGGCTACTCCAGGTATTTATTATGCGCGTGTATATGCACCAAACACAGCTTTTAATGCTACATCATGCTACACTTTAAAAGTTGCATTGGGAACAGCTACAAAAGCAGAAGGTATAAACTTAAACAATGGAAATAATGTAACCATATATCCAAACCCAGCACAACGTTTAATAAATGTTGATTTGTCTGGTTTTAAAGCAGCTTCACAAATTTGTTTATTTGATATAAATGGTAATCAAGTAATCAATCAAAAAGCGAGTTTGTCAAACAATCAATTGAATGTTTCAAAATTGAGCAAAGGAATTTATTTGGTAAAAGTGATGGATAGAAATTCAAATGTTATGGTTACGAAAAAAATCATAAAAGAATAATTTAAAACATAAAAAATAAAAGATCCCGATTGTTAATAGCAGTCGGGATTTTTTTTGACACGCAAGAACCCTAAGACACAAAGAAATGGAAACAAGAAGGCATGAAAACGAAATGCTTACAGCATTTTTTTGTCACGAAGTCACAAAGACTCGAAGGCACAAAGTTTTTTTGAAAATACAGTAGCATTTACTTGGAATATACTTCCAACCTTTTGAACACATTGAACATATTGAACACATTGAACATATTGAACCTCTGAAACCTCACAAACCTCTCAACCCCTACCCAAACCTCTCTACAATATTTTACACTTTTAAATGCTACATTTTCTATCTTTGCGACCTATGGCAAACGAAATAAACAACTTCCAAGAAATCATCTCTCATTGTAAAGAGTATGGCTATATTTTTCAATCCTCTGAATTATATGATGGCTTAAGTGCTGTGTATGATTACGGACAAATGGGTGCGCAGTTAAAAAAGAATCTTCGTGACGAATGGTGGAAAAGCATGACGCAAATGCACGACAATATCGTAGGCATTGACGCAGCTATTTTTATGCATCCTACCGTGTGGAAAGCCAGCGGACACGTGGATAATTTCAGCGATCCGATGATTGACAATAAAGACAGTAACAAAAGATATCGTGTTGACCATTTGATTGAAGCACATGTAGCAACTTTAGAAAAAGAAGCTGGAGAAGCCATGATTGCCGAAATGGATAGATTATTAGCTGCAGATGATTTAGCTGGATTAAAAACATTAATCGAAACCAATAAAATAAAATGTAACATCAGCAAAACTTGCAACTGGACAGATGTTCGTCAGTTTAACTTGATGTTTAGCACACAAATAGGTAGCGTAGCCGAAGAAGCGGATACCATTTATTTAAGACCAGAAACGGCGCAAGGTATTTTTGTAAACTTTCTAAATGTGCAAAAAACGGGAAGAATGAAAATTCCTTTTGGTATTGCACAAACAGGGAAAGCGTTTAGAAATGAAATTGTAGCACGTCAATTTATATTCCGCATGCGTGAATTTGAACAAATGGAAATGCAGTTCTTTGTTCGCCCTGGTACACAAATGGAATGGTATAATTATTGGAAAGATGCCCGCAAAAAATGGCATGAAAGTATTGGCATTCCAACAGAAAAACTACGTTTTCACGACCATGTAAAATTAGCGCATTACGCTGATGCTGCATTGGATATTGAATTTGAATTTCCATTTGGTTGGAAAGAATTGGAAGGGATACATAGTCGCACCGATTTTGATTTGAGTCAACATGCTAAATACAGCAAAAAGAAAATTCAATATTTCGATAATGATTTAAATGCAGAAGGAAAAGCATACGGCAACTATACGCCTTTTGTGGTGGAAACATCTGTTGGATTAGATCGTTTATTCCTCACCGTTATATCATTGGCTTATCAGGAAGAAAAATGGACAAAAGAAGATGGTACAGAAGATAGTCGTGTGGTGTTGAAAATTCCAGCAAAGATTGCACCTACAAAATTGGCAATTCTTCCATTATTAAAAAAAGATGGCTTGCCAGAGATTGCAACGGAATTATTAAATGAATGTAAACCACATTTCCATTGTTTCTACGAAGAGAAAGATGCCATTGGAAAGCGCTACAGAAGAATGGATGCCATTGGAACGCCTTTCTGTGTAACCATTGATCATCAAACCAAAGAAGACAATACGGTTACCATAAGATATAGAGATACGATGACTCAGGAAAGAATACCGATTAGCGAGGTAAAAAACATTGTTGCTAAGGGTTGTATGTAATTGGGATTTTATAATCTTTTTGAGCGTATTTTCATCTAGGTGTCGTACAATTCGTAAAGCGATGTACGACATTTTCATTTGAGGTAAAATTTAAAAAAACACGCAAAACCCAAGCTTCACGAGAGATTTTGGCTGTAATTTCGGGTTCAAAACCGAATCTATTTTTTTTAATTTTATTATGTCTGCTTTGAATAACTTGTAACAAGTTTCCATATCTGTTAAGTTTAGATTCGTAAACATATTAGATAAAGTAGTTAGCACCTTGTTTCCAATAGAATGACAGAAAAAAATATTCTATGAAGACGGCCCCCCTGATCAAAAATATAATTTCTCGTCTAGGGATTAAAAATTTTATTTTTTTCTTTTAATTTAGCAGTAGATGAATATTTAATAAATTATTAATAATGACTGATATTAGAAGTAATATAGAAAATGAAAAAAAAATAACGAAAACTTTTTTTCATTTTCTAACAGAGAAAGTTCAAATCAAAAGCACTTTGTATTTGTTGCTAACTTATCTCTTTATATATTTTATATTAATCTATTTATATCCATATCCTGATGGAATAAGTGATTCAAATGGATATATTGATGCGGCAATTCAGGGTCAATATACCGGTTACCGACCATTTGGTTACTCTGAGTTTTTAATTCTACTTCATAATTATTCAAATAGCATTTCTTTTGTAGTTCTAGTCCAATTTTGGCTAAATGCATTTTCTTCTATTTTGTTTATTCAAGGAATAAAATATTTGTTTAAAATAGAGAAAAGATATTTGAAGTTATCACTTGAATTCCTTTCAGTATTTTCTATCACAAGCATCTATTTATCCAATTGTCTACTTAGTGATTCTTTGTTTACAAGTTTGACGTATTTTTGGATTTTGACTGGGCTTGGGTTTATTCATACTTCAAGTAGTTCAAAAAAAACAATTTTTTTTCTTATTCATTTAGTCCTCTTGGGCTTTTTATTTAGTATTAGATTTACCGCACTTTTTTATCTTTTCATCACAATTTTATTTGCTTTTTTTGCATTATTTAAAATTAGCAAAATTAGATTTTTACTTTTTTGTTTACTTCCAATCATGCTAATTTTTGGCTTGTATAACAAGCAGACAAACACAACTGAAGAACTTACTGGGGTAAGTACTTTTAGTGGTTTTTCGGGATGGCAAATGGCAAATAATGCAATGCATGTAGTACAATACATTAAAATAGACACCAATAGTATTGAGAATGAAGAGGTTAAAAAATTTACTCAGTTTGTAATACGTTACAATAAGTTTTTACCAGTACCTCATCTTAATACCACACCAGAATATATTTGGACTAAAGAAGCTGCGCTGAAGAAATATCTTTATTTTCAACTTAACGAAAATAGGAACACATCCTATTTAGATGAATGGACTTATTTGGGTAAAAACGTATATAGCAAGTTTGGAACTTTTATAATGTTTCATTATCCGATTGAATATCTTAGGTATTATTTATTACCAAATATGGCAGGTGTTTTTTATCCAAGATATGATGATGTGTTACCTGAATATGAAACAAACACTTTCTCAAAAGAATTAATAAAAAACTGGTTTGATATTGAAACAGAAAGTTCTTTTTATTCAAATAGTTCACTAATAGGGAAGGTTTCAAAATATTTGCCGTTACAAAGATTGATTCTTACTATAGTATTTTTTCTCTCCATTATAACAAAAGTTGTAACAACCAGAAAGTCGTGTTACAATAAAAATCAAAATAATTTATATAAGGCTTTAATATTTTTTATTATTAGTTTTATGCTTTTTCAATCTTTTGCTGCTACTTGTTTTATTCGGCACGCTGTAACAATGCACATTGGAACAATTGCAGCGATAATAATATCCGTTAATGAACTTTTCAACTTCTTGAGCATTAAAAAATCTGGGCAATAAAATAAACAAAAGTTTTGCCAATTTAAAATTATATCAAAGAGTGCTATATCAAAAGCTTAGTGATTGCGATAAGATTTATAGTTTACATAAGGCTGAAGTAAAGTGTTATTTCAAGAATTTTGATTTTGGATTAAAAAACAATTCCTGGTGGTATTGAAACAATACGAAAGTATTGATGTTGAAGAATTAAAATAATTTTTTGATGACGTAGTTTAGAGAGGAATAACAGCCTACAAATCATCATTGATTTTTGTTTCTAGGCCAGATAAAAAAATAAAAAAACATAGTAGACAAGTATGTTCGAACTCAGGCCAGTTTGAGCTTCTATTTCCCCTAGTTTCGCTAAAGTAGTTTTGAAACTATTTCACAAAAAATCCCTAAAACAAAAAACCCTCACAACTCACGCTGCAAGGGTTTCTGTAAAATAAAAACCGCTGTAGGGGAAGGGTTCGAACCTTCACGAGGTAGTTAGCCATAACCCAAATGATTTATCTTTCATAAACCATTTGGGCCGAGTTTATCCTTTTTTCCTCACCCCCGAGACAAGAGGGCATGTCTGCCAAAAATTTCATCACCCCACATTTTTTCCGATATTTACAATATCGTTTTAGAACTTCTAATACTTAAAACTAATTAATTTGACCTAAAGTTGAAAATAATTCAACAAAAATTTTGAAATTATAGAAATAATACAAATATTTGTACCGATTATTAAAAATAAATTAAAATCAGAAAAAAAATGGCTGCTAAATTAAATCTTGACAAATTAGATTTGCAAATCATTGAAGCAATGATGGAAAACGCCGAAATCTCTTATGCAGAGTTGGGCAAAAAACTATTCGTTAGTGGTGGTACCATTCACGTTAGAATTAAAAAACTTCATGAATTCAATATTGTAAAAGGCACACGCTTAAACGTAGATCTGAAATTACTCGGTTACGATATTACAGCTTTCGTTGGTATTTACTTAGAAAAAAGTTCTCTTTATGATAATGTTGCTAAAGAACTAATGCGCATTCCCGAAATCATTCGTCTCAACTATATTACTGGTAATTACAGCATGTTTTTAGAAATTGTTTGTAAAGACATCACTCAACTTCGTTTTGTATTACACGACGAACTTCAAAAAATTAAAGGAATAGAAAGAACGGAAACATTTATTTCTTTGGAAGAAGGATTCTCAAGAAATGTTCCTGTTGCACCAAAATCTTAATTAAGATTTGTTATTTTATTTTACAGTTCTGCCTTTCCAATTGTACGTGCCAAACTTGCCGAGAAAACCAGCCATGACTGTATACACAATATGGAAGGGCTGAAAAATAGGAAAAAGCCAAAGCAGCTTTCTTTTTCCAAAAAATTTTGCTACCGGATATAGAAATATTAATTCTATTCCGGTTTTTAGTGTAATGAATATTAGAAAAAAATTGATTGTTGTTTGCGTATGTTTCATCAATGCTAATACCATCATGATAAACAAACCCAGATTAAAAAAATAAACCAACATTAACACAGGAAGCATTCGCTTGTCTTCATATTTCTCCGCCTTACTGGCCCAACGAATTCTTTGATTAAAAAAAGCTTTTACTGTATTTGCTGGTATCGTTTTTACAATTACTTCAACTGATTTTAAATACATAATTTCATTTGCATACTTCTTGGCTATTTTATGCATCAGCAATAAATCATCTCCGCTGGCAATATGGTCGATTCCTGAAAATCCACCCACTTCTTCAAATACCGCTTTTGTATAAGCCAAATTTGCACCGTTACACATTCCATGAAATTTTTTTTGTACCGAAGCGCCCGTAATTCCTTGCAAACACATAAAATCCAATGATTGAAACATTTCAATAAATCGGTTGCTATAATTTATCTGAACTGGCATCACCATCATTTTGGGCTGATTGGTTTCAAAGCAATGCACAATTTCTTGCAACCAATTTTTACCCATTGTACAATCTGCATCTGTAGTAATGATCAGCGTTCCACTTGATGCTTTTATTCCAATTTCAATGGCCTTTTTTTTATACGCGTTTATATTTTTTTCGTCTAAATAATCAGACAATGCAATCAACTTGATATTTGAATCTGAATGTTTTTTTACAATCTCCGCAGTTCTATCTGTAGAACAATCGTCTATAATAATTAATTCAAAACACGATTTCGGATAAGTTTGGTTTTGAATGGAATGAATAAGATTTGAAATATTATCTTCTTCATTTCTTGCAGGAACTATAATAGATACAAAAGTGTTTTGATGATTTTCAACACCTTTTTTTTGCTGAATTGAAACCCACCCGTTTCTGTAAAAAATAAGTAAACAGAAATATCCTATAAAAAGCAACCCACATAAAGCATAAAAAATAGACAGCATAAATTAAGTACAACTTATTTTGACAAATGAAAGAAATCAATTGGTTGCAAAACAAATTTAATTATTTAACATTGAATCTAATTACTAACTTTATTAAACATCAATTTAATCATTAATGAAAAGATTTTTTTTCTTTTTTACATTCTGTTTTCTTTTTTATTTTATTGGATTTACACAGATAAAATCTGACCCTTTCATCAAATTAACTGATCCACTAAGTGAAGTGAATTCAGTTACATCTGCACAAAAATTTATTATAGGAAGCACTTGTAAAACTTGTACGGTAACAATAAATAATAATGATGTAAAAGTATATCCAACCGGGGCTTTTGCTTATGAATTAGCACTTCCTGAAGGTGAATCTATTTATACCATTTCGGCTAAATCATCTGCAGGAAAAACCATTTCAAAAACGCTTACGTTTAATTATTCAATTCCAAAAGAAGAGCAACCCACACAAAATATTAGTATAGATCGAATTCAAACATTACCGGAAGGCAATTTAATTTTAAAGCCCGGAGAAGCCATCTCTTTTAGGGTTAAAGCAAAATCCGGTTGCACCATCACTACTTTTGGCAATACCCGATTTTTTGAAATGCCCGATTCTGTTTCTAAAGGAATGATAGGCATTTATCAAGGCAAATACATTGTTCAGCCTACAGATACATTTGTAAATAAAAAGTTTTCGGTTATCCTAACCGCTCAAGATGGAACCACATTTATAAAAGAAACAAATGCAAATTTTTCTGTGTTAATCAGCTCAATGTCGGATGTATATATTACCAAAGGCAGATTGGCGCATCTAGAATATGGTTTGGGTGAAGATCGTTTGGGAGGGGCAAAAATTGGTTATATCGACAGCTTAATTCCATTGAAAATTATTGGAAAAGTAGGGTCTCATTTTAAAGTTAAACTTGCACCTTCCAGAACAGCATACATTCCCGATGAATTGGTCAACCCTTTACCACCAGGAACTTTCACACCTTCTTCATTAACTGGAAAAATAAAAGTATTTAACGATTCTATTTTTGATGTAGTGCAAATACAATTGTTTTCAAAATTGCCTTATCAAAGTTTTCACCTTACAGATCCATCCAAAATTGTTGTTGATATTTTTGGCGCAACCAGCAATACCAATTGGATTGATCAATTAAGCAATCTTAAAGAAGTTAAAAAAGTAAATTACGAACAAATAGCTGATGATATTTTCAGGGTGTACATTAGTTTGAATCATCAACAACATTGGGGCCATCAAATTTATTATAGTGGCAACAATCTGATAATAAAAATCAAACCTCAACCCCAATCATTATTATTAAAAGACCTTACTATTGCGATTGATGCTGGACATGGTGGAACCAATACTGGAGCTGCAGGCCCGACTGGTGTTGCAGAAAAAGAAATCACTTTACCTATTGCTTTAAAACTGCAAAAATTACTTGAGAAAGAAGGTGCTAAAGTAATAATGACAAGAACTACAGAAACCTTTTTTGACAATAAAGAAAGAATTTTATTTTATCGAGATAGCACGCCCGACTTATTACTCAGCGTTCATTTAAATTCATCTGCTGATCCAATCCATACTTCGGGAACGAGTACGTTTTACCGTTATGATGGTTTTAAAAATTTAAGCAATGCCATTCAAAATAGAATGCTTGAATTGGGATTAAAAGATTGCGGCAATAATGGTTCATTTAATTTTATGCTCAACAGTCCAATAGAGTACCCCAATGCTTTAATCGAAACCGTTTACCTCAGCAATCCTGAAGAAGAAATGAAAATATTAGATCCTACATTTCAAGAAAAATTATCAGAAAAAATTGTGTTAGGGGTGAAGGATTTTCTGAGTGGTTGTAGGTAGGGGTGAGGGATTTCGATTTCTTTACCCATCTTCCACCCACCGTTGAAACGGTGGGCTAATAAAATTTTCTAAAAGATTGGCTTTTAAAAATGTGCAGTAAATTCCCCATTAAAAACCATGCTAAAGAGTGTCCTATATTTTCATTATGAGCTAACGGTTTCAACCGTGGGATATATGAGATAATTGCAAAAAAATGGCAGCTAATTTAGCAACCAATATTATTTTTCATTACGCTCAATTGGGGTTGATGCTATTCCCCCTAAAACCCCATCGGCACCTCTATCGCCAATAACTCCGCATCTTCATTCGCAGTAATATTAAACAGATCCGTTTTGCTTATTCCTAAAGCATCTCGCTTATTTAATTTTGTGCCATCAATTTCAACACTACCATTAATCACAACAAGAAAAACACCATTTCCTTCAAATCCATTTTTATATTCTAGTTGTTTCCCTGCTTCTAAATTGGCTAATACAAATCTTGCATCCTGATTTATCCAAAGCGCATTATCTTCTTCTCGTGGAGATACTACAATTTGCCAACTATTTAATCTATTGGCCACATCAAATGTGCGCTGATCGTATCGAGGTTGGATATTTTTTATTTTTGGAAAAAGCCAGATTTGAAATAAAGTAAGTGGCTCTGTTTCAGAAGCGTTTGCTTCAGAATGTTGAATGCCAGAACCCGCACTCATGATTTGAATATCCCCAGATTGGATAATACCATGACCTCCCGTATTGTCTCTATGTTCTACCGCTCCCGTTAAAGGGATAGTCACAATTTCCATGTTATCATGCGGGTGTGTTGGAAATTTTCCACCGCCCAAGATGTAATCGTCATTTAAAACACGCAACATCCCAAAATGTACTTTTGACGGATTGTGGTATTGTGCAAAACTGAAATAATAATTGGGTTTCAACCATCCATAATCGGCTGTTCCTCTTTCAGTAGATTTAAAAAGTAATTTTTCCATTCGTGTTTTTTTATCCATTCAAATGACTGAAATCTTCATCAGTAAGTTGGTTCACAATGTCTTCCTCACGGTTCTCATTATACGTTAAAATAAAATTATTTCTTCCCTCACCAATTAATATTTGAAGATATTTTTGTTGTACCAATTCAAGCATATTCAAAAACAGAAAAATGGCGTGTATACGATCGTTACAAATTTCAAATACTTTCTCAAACGACAATGATTTTTCTTTCGATGCTAAGTCAAGCATGTGTGTTCTGCAATCTTCCATAGTATAATTGTATTGCACCACAGTATGCACTGGTTTGAAATTTCGTTGCTGAATGCGTTGAATTACTTTTTCAAATGCCTTCATCAACTTAAACATAGTAACGGCTTGTATTTCAGTGCCCTCGCCCGATTCTTCCCCAATTTGAGATAATTCTTTTTGCACGTTGCCTCGCTTCAGCATCAACATCCTTTCTGCCTCCATTTCTGCCATTTTTAAAGAGGCCTCTTTAAATTTCTTGTATTCAAGAATTTTGTCTACCAACTCCATTCTCGGATCTATTTCATTGCCATCAGCATCAATTTCTTTTCTTGGTAATAGCATTTTTGCTTTGATGCGCATTAATGTACTGATGAACAAAATGAATTCACTGCTTAATTCAATGTTCAACTTATCCGTGATGTGGATATGATCTAAAAACTCATTCGTTATTTTGGTAATGGGGATGTTATAAATATCCAATTCATCACGCTCAATAAAAAACAGCAATAAATCAAAAGGTCCCTCAAATTGTTCAAGCTTTATTTGATAAGATGGAATATTACTCAAGGTAAAATGATTTTAAAAATGAAGATTAAAGGTAAAACATTCAAACAGTTAAGCAAAGATATAGAAACAAGTTTCTGCTATTTTTTCTTAAACGTATAGGCAAATCCAATACCCATTAGCTGCTGCCATTGTGGTGCAGGTCCTTTTTTAGGGTTGATGTTTTTTATGTCATTATCATAAATCATATCTACATTAAAACTAAAATTGATGAACTTGGTAATTTTTGCAGATATCGCATTCGTCCAAAAAATATCAATATTTCCAGGATTCTTTTTGTAATTCGAAAACAAATCGAGCTTTGTTTTATACATGAATTTTTTTCCAATTTTTCCGCTGTAATTTCCAGAAAAATAAGCACCCAATTGAGATGCAACTATTTTCCCAGAATCTATACCATATAATGCACCAAGTTTTTTATCAGAAACAACTATTAATCTTGATGTAATGGGCGAACAAAATAAAGAGATGTTTTCTTTTGGTTTAAAATCAAATCCCTGTGAAAATAAAATGTAAGCAGGGGTAAATGGTTTAGATGTTAACGAGCTAGTGTCTACGCCCAAACTATTTTTTGTGTATGAGTAACCATTTGCAAATTGTGTTCTAAGATTGGCAAGTGAGGTAAGGTTAATGGTTTTACTTAATGCATATCCGTATTTGTTGGTATAATCTATTCTATCACTGGATTTTCGTCTACCCAAACTGGTGGTTTGCACCAATCCAAAACCAAGCTCTAAATTATTATCCCATGCATGTTTGTTTTTTTTGTAATACGCATAAAGATTCAGGTAAGTATTTAGAGAAAATGAAAATTCTTCTCCACCTGCCGACCAATTGCTTTGTGTGCCTTGGTTTACATTCAAATTAAATTTACCTCCAAGCTTCCAAGTTCTATTTGATGAGTCTATTTCTAATTTTATAGATTCTGCATCTTTTTTTAAGTCAACAATTTCAGCATCTTGCGAAAAAGTAACAAGCGATATTCCAATAAACAAATTTATCAGTACAAAAAACTTCATGTTTTATTTTTTAAGTGCGTCTCTAATTTCTGTTAATAATTTTTCTGTTGAAGAAACTTCAGGTTCTGATTTTGCTTCTTCTTTCTTTTTAAGGGCATTCATTGCTTTTATTAATGCAAATAATACAAATGCAATTATGGTAAATTTAATAACAGAAGACAAGAAATTACCATATTTTACGGCACCCCAGCTCAAACTGGTGATGTCATTTACGTGTGCAGCTTGTAATGCAGGAGTTAACAACAATGGCGTAATAATATCATCTACAAGTGATGATACAATCGATCCAAAAGCACCACCAATAATTACCGCTACCGCTAGGTCTACAATGTTGCCCGATGTGGCAAATGTTTTAAATTCTTTGATAAATGACATAAAAAATATTTTTAATGATTTGATATTTAAAAATAAAGAAAAATAGCATTAAAATATTTGATTAAAAATTTATAGAGATCCTATTCCCTTTTAATGCACTTTTGCAGTAAATTTTAGTAGCTATGGAAACCAAATTGGGCAATATTCTATTATTCATCGTTTTGTCTTTTATTTGGGGAAGTAGTTTTATCTTAATGAAAGCAGGTTTGATGGGACTTAATGCCTTTCAAGTAGCCTCTGTTAGAATTATTGCATCGGGATTGGTTCTTGTGCCAATGCTTTATAAGAGCTTTAAAATAATCCCAACTAATAAAATCCCAATTGTTTTTCTATCTGGGTCATTAGGAAGTTTGTTGCCTGCCTATTTGTTTTGTATTGCAGAAACGGGCATTGATAGTTCACTTGCGGGAATGCTTAACGCACTTACGCCAATTTTCGTAATCATTACTGGAGCGTTGTTTTTTAAAAATATCACTTCTTGGCAAAAAATTATCGGTGTACTGATTGCTTTTTGCGGCTGTGTTTTTTTATTTTTAAGTCAATCTAATTTATCGTTGGGCTCAAATCTGTGGTATTTGATATTGATTATCATGGCAACCATAATGTATGGCTTCAATGTAAATCTTGTTCAAAAACATTTAAAAGGAATCCCTTCTTTACAAATTGTTTCCATGGCATTGGCTTTAAATGCAATACCTGCTTTAATTGTATTGGCTTATTCTGGTTTTTTTCAAATTAATTTTCATAATAATCAAGTGCTTTATTCAATTGGATTTTCCTGCTTGCTTGGCGCGGTGGGTACTTCTTTGGCTAACATTTTATTTTATATTTTAATTAAAAACGCTGGTGCCATATTTTCTTCAATGGTAACCTATGGAATTCCATTTGTGGCCATTTCTTGGGGATATTTTTTTGGAGAAGCTGTTGGATTGATGAAAATCGAGAGTCTTTTAATTATTTTATTGGGGGTTTATTGGGCAAATCGAAATCCTCAAGTAACGAAAACTTGATTTTAAACCCAGATTATAGCAAATTCAGGATTTTAGGTTTAATACGCGTAAAAAAATACAATTTCGATTTTTCAATACAAATTTCAACCCTTACCTTTGCGCCCAATAAAATATATCAAATTTTAAATTAAGTATATGGCTAATACAGGCAAAGTAAAATCAGTAATCGGAGCGGTAGTAGACGTTCAATTCGACAAAGGTTCAAAATTACCTGAAATTATGAATGCGCTTGAATTGAAGCGTGATAATGGAGATACATTGGTGTTGGAAGTTCAACAGCATCTTGGTGAAGACAGTGTAAGAACAATTGCAATGGATGGAACCGAGGGTTTGGTGAGAGGTACTGTTGTTGTGGATTCTGGAAAACCAATTACCATGCCAATTGGCGAAGGCATCAAAGGAAGATTGTTTAATGTAACAGGTGATGCTATCGATGGTTTACCTCAAGTAAGTAAAGAAGGAGGTCGTGCTATTCACGCTAAACCACCATTATTTGAAAATTTAAGTACAGCTTCTGAAATTCTATATACTGGTATCAAAGTAATCGATTTGATCGAGCCTTATGCAAAAGGAGGAAAAATTGGTTTGTTTGGTGGTGCCGGTGTGGGAAAAACAGTATTGATTCAAGAGTTGATCAACAATATCGCAAAAGCTTACAATGGTTTGTCTGTATTTGCTGGTGTTGGTGAAAGAACCCGTGAAGGAAATGATTTGATGAGAGAAATGATTGAAGCAGGTATCATGAATTATGGAGATGATTTCAAACACAGTATGGAAGAAGGTGGATGGGATTTGAGTTCTGTAAACATGGAAGGACTTAAAGATTCAAAAGCTACTTTCGTATTTGGGCAAATGAACGAGCCGCCAGGAGCAAGAGCAAGAGTAGCATTGAGTGGTTTAACTATCGCAGAATATTTCCGTGATGGAGAAGGTGATGGTCAAGGAAAAGATATCTTATTTTTCGTAGATAATATCTTCCGTTTTACTCAAGCAGGTTCTGAGGTTTCGGCGTTATTAGGACGTATGCCAAGTGCGGTGGGTTATCAACCAACTTTGGCAACAGAGATGGGATTGATGCAAGAGCGTATTACTTCTACAAAAAATGGTTCAATTACTTCGGTTCAAGCGGTGTATGTACCTGCGGATGATTTAACGGATCCAGCTCCTGCAACAACTTTCGCGCATTTGGATGCTACTACCGTATTGAGTCGTAAAATTGCGGATTTAGGTATTTATCCTGCGGTTGATCCTTTGGATTCTACTTCAAGAATTTTAACACCACAAATCGTTGGTGATTTACATTACAACACAGCAAACAGGGTTAAATTAATTTTACAACGCTATAAAGAATTACAAGATATCATCGCTATCCTTGGTTTAGATGAATTGAGTGATGAAGATAAGTTAGTAGTTTCAAGAGCACGTAAAGTTCAACGTTTCTTAAGTCAGCCTTTCTTTGTGGCAGAACAGTTTACAGGTTTGAAAGGGGTATTGGTTCCAATTGAAGATACCATTAGAGGATTTAACGCCATCATGGATGGAGAAGTGGATGAGTATCCAGAAGCAGCGTTCAACCTTGTTGGTACTTTAGAAGATGCCATTGAAAAAGGTAAAAAAATGATGGAAGCCGCGAAAGCGTAGGAGAGGTTTAAAACGTTTTGGAGGTTTGAGCAGTTTATGAGGTTTGAGAAGTTTAAAACCTATTGAACACATTGAACGTATTGAACTTTTTGAACCGTTTACAAAAATTCAAAAGAATAAAATGAAACTAGAAATATTAACACCAGAGAAAAAAATTTACAGCGCAGATGTATACGGCGTTCAACTTCCAGGAATAAATGGATTGTTTGAAGTGCTAGATAAACATGCGCCTTTGGTTAGTGCACTTAAAAGCGGCACACTTAAAATTCTTACCGACAAAAACAACACTAAAAGCTATACCATTCAAAGTGGATTTGTGGAGGTGTTGAACAACAATACAACTGTATTAATTGAAGGTGCTGAAGAAAAATAATTTTAAAAGGATTTATCTAGTCAAATAATTTTAATCCCTCGTTTAATCACGGGGGATTTTTGTTTGCCGCGAAGGAGTTGAAACACGAAGTCACGAAGACGCAAAGGCACAAAGTTTTTTTAAAACAAAGATGCAAATAAAATGGACAATGCTTCCAACCTTTTGAACGCATTGAACTTATTGAACGTCTTGAACCTTTATTGACACGAAGAATTTGAAACACGAAGACGCAAAGGCGCAAAGACACGAAGTTTTTTATAAAACTAAGATGCTAATAAATGGAAATCACTTCCAACCTTAAACCATTAAACTATTAAACCAGCGAAGCGTTTTAAACCTTTGCAATTGGTGAAAGCACCAACATCGGCAAAGGAAAATCCCAACATTTTGAACGCATTGAACTTATTGAACCTTTTGAACGTCAAAACAATCTTCGTAAGGGTTGAACATCTTCAACCCCTACAACCTCTCAAACCTCTAATGTTTTCTCCATTACATAATGTGGAATATTCACTTCTTTAAAAACATCGCTATTAATTTGATAGCCCAATTTTTCGTAAAAACCAACGGCAGATTCCCTAGCGTGCATAAATAGCGTTTTATATCCCTTATCTCTAGCAATATTTTCGGCAAAATTTAAAATTGCTGCTCCTAAACCTTTACCTTGTACATTTTCATGCACGGCCATTTGTCTAAGTTTTACCCTTTCGTCAGTGATCTTACAAAGCATACAGCAGCCAACCATTTCGTCGTCGTCGAAAGCGGCAATTAATATATCATTTTTTTCATTTGCCAATTCCTCTTCGCTAAAATCAAGTCCTAAAGGCTTTCTAAGTATCTCGTTTCTTAATGATACCATTTGTATATATTCAGCACTGCCGTGGTCAATCTGCTTTAGTCCCATAATATTTGTATAAAAAGTTTATTAAAGTGGATAAATATACACGATTTTTTAAAAAATCAATTTTCAAGCTAGTAAAATATAAGGGCATTTTTTTTATTAATTAATTAGTTTGTACTATTTATTTGCATTTGATACAAATTATATACTTTTGCGTCAGTTTTAACTAAATACTATTATCATGTCAGACATTGCAACAAGAGTAAAGAAAATTATTGTTGACAAATTAGGTGTTGATGAAGCAGAGGTAACTCCAGAAGCTTCATTCACTAATGATTTAGGTGCCGATAGCTTGGACACCGTTGAACTTATTATGGAATTTGAAAAAGAATTCAACATTTCTATTCCAGATGAGCAAGCTGAAACCATCACTACTGTTGGTCAAGCTGTTTCTTATCTAGAAGAAAATGCAAAGTAATTTAATCTTTTAATTTTCACAGGCAAATCGTATGGATTTAAAAAGAGTTGTAGTAACTGGACTTGGAGCACTTACCCCATTGGGAAAAACTGTTGATGAATATTGGCAGGGTTTAAAAGATGGAGTAAGCGGCTGTGATTTTATTCAGCAATTCGATGTTTCTAAATTCAAAACTAGATTTGCCTGTGAGGTTAAAAATTTTGATGCTACCGAGTATCTTGATCGAAAAGAAGCCCGCAAAATGGATCGCTATTGTCAGTTTGCATTAATTGCCAGCGACGAAGCCGTTAAAGATTCAGGAATTACCAATGAGAATGTAAACCCTGATCGTGTAGGTGTAATTTTTGCAAGTGGTATCGGTGGACTTATTACTTTCCAAGAAGAAGTAATGAATTTTGCAGCAGGAGATGGGACACCTCGTTTCAATCCCTTTTTCATTCCAAAAATGATTTTGGATATCGCAGCCGGTCAAATTTCTATGCGCCACGGATTTCGCGGTCCAAACTATGCCGTTGTTAGTGCTTGCGCTTCATCTACCAACGCTATTATTGATGCTTTTGACAACATTAGATTAAATAAAGCAGATGTAATTATTACGGGCGGTAGCGAAGCTGTAATAAGTGCAGCAGGCTTAGGAGGTTTCAATGCCATGAAAGCTTTGAGCGAAAGAAATGACGATCCAAAAACAGCAAGTCGACCATTTGATAAAGACCGTGATGGTTTTGTTATGGGAGAAGGTGCTGGTGTCTTGGTGCTCGAAAGTCTAGAACATGCTTTGGCAAGAGGTGCAAAAATTTATTGCGAAATCGCTGGTGGAGGCGCTACTGCCGATGCGCACCACATTACTGCACCACATCCAGAAGGATTAGGCGCTAATAACGTAATGCGCGTTGCCTTAAAAGATGCTGGCATGAACCCAGAAGATATTGATTACATCAATGTTCATGGTACTTCTACACCTTTAGGTGATATCGCCGAAACTAAAGCCATCCTGAATGTTTTTGGCCCACATGCGTATAACTTAAATATCAGTTCTACCAAAAGTATGACCGGACATTGTCTTGGAGCTGCAGGCGCGCTTGAAGCTCTTGCTTGTATCATGGCGGTAACTCAAGATATCGTTCCGCCAACCATCAATCATTTTACCGATGATCCTGATTTAGATCCCAATCTAAATTTTACATTTCATAAGCCTCAACAAAAAACAATTCGTGCTGCATTAAGCAATACGTTTGGATTTGGTGGCCACAACGCTTCAGTAATTGTAAAAAAATATTCTGCATAATTTTCATAAATGCGGTTTACTTAGAATTATTCAAACTTTTTAAAAAAGAAAAGTATAATTTCGATTTACAACAAGAATTTTTATTTTGCAATTTCTAATTAATTTTTTCTCCTCCAATAAAGCGCAAAGCACGTTTAAAAAACAGCTTAAAAATATCTTGGGATTCATTCCAGGAAATATAGATTTATATAAAATTGCACTAAGCCATAGATCAATTAAAGAGTTTTCAGAAGAAAATAATGAAAGGCTGGAGTTTTTAGGAGACGCCGTTCTGAGTTCTATTATCGCCCATTATCTGTTTAAAAAATATCCGTATAAAGATGAAGGATTTTTAACTGAAATGAGAAGTAAAATGGTTAACAGGCAGAAGCTCAATGAAATTGCTTTAAAAATGGGACTCAAAAAAATTTCATTGTATAATAAAAATGATCATGCCCTTAAAATTTCACAGATTTTTGGAAATACCTTAGAAGCATTGATAGGAGCGGTGTTCCTAGATAAAGGATACAATAAAACGCAGAAATGGGTAGAGGATTACATCATTTTGCCCCATTTATTCATCAATGAATTAGAAAATATTGAAATCAATATCAAAAACAAATTATACGGTTGGGCTAGTAAAAATGGCAAGTCTGTTGAGTTTGCTACATTAAACGAATCTTTGGAAAAAGGACGCAGACTTTTTACCATTGCTGCTACGGTTGATGGACAAATCATTGCACAGGCAAAAGGTTTCAATAAAAAAGATGCAAGTCATTTAGCAGCTCAAATGGCTGTTGAAAAACTTGGACTTATATAACTTGAGGTGTTATTTAGAATAAAACTTGATTCAATAAATCATTGTATTTTAAAACTTATTTATTCAACACATGACTTTTGGTATAATAGGAAGTGGAAGCTGGGGCACAGCCCTTGCGAAAATATTGACAGATAATGGTCAACACATTAATTGGTGGAACCGTAATGAACAAGCCATTGCACAATTTAAAATTCGTGCGCATAATCCACAATACTTAACTTCTGCTAAATTTGATATGAATCAGCTAAGCTTGTCTGCTGATATCAATGAAGTTATTGAGAAATCTGAAGTTCTATTGATTGTTGTACCTTCTGCTTATATTATTGATTTGTTTTCAAAGATTTCAAACGAAACTTTATCTGGAAAAAAGATCATTTCTGCAGTAAAAGGCATTTTGCCTGATATCGATATTTTATTAAATGATTTTTTAAGTAAAAATTTTAATGTTCCTATTTCAAACTATTTTTCTGTGATGGGGCCTTGTCATGCTGAAGAAGTAGCTGCAGAAAAATTATCTTACCTAACATTTTCAGGGATTGACATCAATACTACAAGAGAAATTTCGACATATTTTAAAACCGATTATCTCAAAACAATTTCTAATGATGATATCTATGGTGTTCAATATGCAGCGGTATTAAAAAACATTTATGCTGTAGGTGCAGGCATTGCACATGGCCTGGATTATGGCGATAATTTCTTGAGTGTATTAATTGCAAATTGTGCCGATGAAATGGCGCGTTTTATAACAAAATCTGGAAAGCCAAATGTTGAATTTGAAATTGATTCAACACCTCAAAACTATAAAGCTTCTGTATACTTGGGCGATTTGCTGGTAACTTGCTATTCCTTATTTAGCCGAAACCGAACCTTTGGAAACATGATTGGCAAAGGCTATTCTGTAAAATCTGCACAACTCGAAATGAATATGGTTGCAGAGGGTTATAATGCCAGTAGATGTATTTACAATATCAACAAACATATTAACGCAAACATGCCCATTGCAGAAACCATCTACAATATATTATGGAATAAAATCTCCGCTGAAGAAGGATTCAAAAAGATTGAAGAAATATTGGTATAACCCAGCATGAATCTAGGTTATACCAATATGATATTAAAAATGATATCCCACTTTTATACCTAAGTTGAAATTAAATGTGGTTTGCTTGTAATTAGCAAAACCTTCTAAAGGAGTAATTGGATTTGAATTAATATCATAACCAGTAGCATAATAGTATTTTATGCCTTTTACATTTCTTATGCCCATACCGATAGAATAATCAACACTTAAATGATCATATACATCATGGTAACCAAATGTTGCCATTAAATCTGAAATGTTTTCATGCTCTTTTTTTGTAGGTCCACCTACTTGGGTTTTGATTCCAGGATTAAAAGGGTCGTCTCTCATACCTGTTGTTTTGAAATTGTATCTTAAAAAGTCATATGAAACGCCTAAGTATGCGCCATCAGGTGCATCACTTTCAAAATAAAGTCTTGGTTGGATATTAAACATAAAGCCAGGAGTTGCGCTTCTGTATTGAAAATAATAAGACTCTTCTGTTTGGTCTGTAATGTTTGCACTAGGGTCCCAAGGGTAGCTGAAATCTATATTATTATTTTCAGAGGCTTGTTGAATAATCGATCTCATGTAATTTCTGCTGGTAAAACCCAAACCTGTTTGTACTGAAAAAAAATCATTTACCACACGCTCATAATAAATAGGAAATGATCCAGTTAAAAATCCAAGGGGAGAAAATTTGATGATGTTTTTTTCTGTGCTTGCTTTTTTATTTTTTTTATCATATTTACTATGATCTAATTCTATTCGAATCACCGTATCTTTTGAGTTGCTTTGTGCAATTGCAAAAACCGGAATGGTCATCAACAACATTAAAATGATTTTTTTCATCTGAGATTTGATTTAAAATATAAAATTCAACTTATGATAGGCAAATGTAATGCTTTATCGTTTTAAAAAAATAATTCAACAGTAATTCCATCTGCATATAGTTTACCCAATGGCGACAATACAATTTGATTGTCATCAATGTTTTGAAAATAATTTGTAATCTTTAAATTTTTAATTTTCCCTTCTAATTCTTTTGCTTTCTCATCACCATATTTATTCTTCACTTCCTGAATTGTAAATCCTTCCATAGTTCTAATGGATGTCATTATAAATTCATTTAGAAGTTGCGTTTCAGTGAGCATTTCCACTTCAAAACTAATTTCATTATTTAAGACACGTTGATTGTATAAAACGTTGTCTGAGATATTCCACTTTCTAATATTTTTCCCATTAAACCCATGTGCAGATGGTCCAAATCCATAGTATGGTTTGCCTTTCCAGTAGCTACTGTTGTGTTTACTTCGCTTTCCTGGCTTTGCATAGTTACTGATTTCATAATGCTCGTAACCCAATTTCGTTAGCTTTTCAGAACAAATTAAAAATTGCTCCGCTTGTTTTTCACTTTTTATTTCAGGTGATTTTTTCTTTTTTATGGAATGATGTAATGCTGTTTTTTCTTCCACCGTTAATGCATAACATGAAATATGTGGCACGTTTAAATTTGACAATTTTTCAATGCTTTTTTCAAGCACTTCGTTGGTTAAAAATGGACTTCCAAAAATTAAATCCACAGAAAAATTATCAAACCCCGCCTCTATTATTTGTTCGATGCTATTCAATGATTGATTAGAATTGTGCGCACGATTCATCCAAAGCAGTTCATCATCAGAAAATGATTGTACACCCAAACTTAAACGGTTGATGCCCAATGATAACCAAGTTTTTAGCGTAGTTGGATTGATATCATCAGGATTGGCTTCTAATGTGATTTCTACATGATTTGAAACCAGAAAATTATCATGTAGTAAAGAAATGATTTTTTGCAATTCTACTGATGTCAACAAACTTGGCGTGCCTCCTCCAAAATAAATGGTTTCAATGAGCTCATCTTTAGCGATAAAATTATTTTGTTGCCAAATCTCTTTTGATAAAGCATCCAAAAATTCGGACTTTCTGCTCAAATTCGTAGAAAAATGAAAATTACAATACGTACATGCTTGTTTGCAAAATGGAATATGAAGATAAATACCCGCCAAAGATTGTAGTTTTACAACATTAATAAATAAACCGCATGCAATTTAAACCTAATCCCATAAAATTAACGACGTTGTTTTTTATTGGGCTTTTTTTTATTGGGTTTTCAACAATTGCTCAAGAGAATAAATCATTTAAAGTGGTTTTTAAAAATATAGACAGTACAGGAATAAATCATAATTTTCAAACAATATTTTCATCATCAACTGTTGCAAAAAAATACATACAAGCTATACCTTCATTATTGATAAATAAAGGCTTTTCTTCCGCTTCAATTGATAGTGTACAATACAATGATTCATCAGCAATTGTTTTTTTATTTACTGGATTAAAATATCAATTAGTCAAACTTAAAACCACAAATATTGATCAGTTGGCAAATGAAATAGTTGGTTTTGATCGGTTGGTAAAAAAAAGGAAATCAATTAATTTATCTCAATTACAACAGCTACAACAAAAATTATTACAGTTTTATATGAGCATAGGCTATCCATTTGCTGTTGTTGAAATGGATAGCATTTCAATTATAAATGATCAAGTAAGTGCACGATTATTTGTAGAAAAAGGAATTCGATACTCCATTGATAGCATTCGCGTGTTTGGCGAAACTGATGTAAAAAAATATTTTTTCAATAAACATCTTCAAATTGAAAATGGCAGCAATTACAATAAATTAAAACTTCAAAAAGTAGATAAACGTTTATCTGAGTTGGGTTTTATTAAAGTTGTTCAGCCTTCCGATTTAACGATGTTGGGAACGGGTTCTATTTTAAATCTCTATTTGAAGAAAAAAAAATCTAGTCAAATTAATTTTTTAATTGGCTTACAACCAACAACCAACAACAATAAAAAATTACAGCTCACCGGAGATTTTAATTTGGATTTAAAAAACAATTTTTCTTCGGGAGAAAACATTATTTTAAAATGGCAACAATTACAACCTGCTTCTCCACGCTTGATATTGAACTACAATCAACCTTATGTATTTCGCTCTTCATTAGGAACAGATTTCTTATTTGAGTTGTTTAAAAAAGATTCAAATTTTATTCAAATTAATGCACAATTGGGTTTGCAATTTTTACAAACAACCAATCAAAAAGGAAAAATATTTTTACAATGGCAAAATAATAAATTGCTTTCCGGCGCCATTGATACTACAAAAATAAAATTACAAAAATCACTTCCTATTAATTTGGATATAAAAAATACAAACCTCGGTTTGAACATGGAATGGAATACCACGAATTATAAAATGAATCCACAAACCGGATCGGAACTAGACATAACGGCACAAGCTGGAACAAAAACCATTATTAAAAACAATAAAATTTTAGAAATAAAAGATAACCGTTATCCCTACACGTCGCTATACGATTCTTTGAAATTAAAAACATACCAAATAAAATTTAAAGCAGCTTATGCCCATTATTTTAAATTATCAAAGTTTACTGTTTTGAAAACCTCTTTTAAAGGTGGTTTTATGAACAGTCCCAATTTATTTAGAAACGAGTTGTTTCAAATTGGTGGGTTCAAAACATTAAGGGGATTTAACGAAGAAAGTATTTATGCAAAAAATTACGCTGTATTTACTTCAGAATATCGAATAGTATTGGGATTAAATGCTTATTTATCTTTTTTTGGAGATTGGGGATTTGTGAAAACGGTATATTCTAAAATTAAGCAAAATGAACAATACAAATCGCTTGGGGTAGGGATGGTATTTGAAACAAAAACGGGGTTATTAAATTTGAGTTATTCTTTCGGTTTGAAGCAAAATGAAGCATTTAATTTTAGAGAGTCTTCAAAATTGCATTTCGGTTATGTGAATTACTTTTAGAAGTTTAGAAAAACCCAATTAAATTTACAAAATCAAAAAAAACAAATTGAACATAAGGCATCTAATATTGGTATTTATCTGCTTTGCAGGGATCAACAACTTGATGGGTCAAACTTCAAAAGATGATCTTTTTGTTAAGGAAAAATCGACACAAAATATTTTATTATTACCTATTTCGGATACAGTACAAAACAGTAGTGTTCAAGTTGGATGGGATTCTATATTAACTCCATTCAATGCTGCATTTATTTCTTTAAAAAATGAATTAGCATCAAATAATATCAGTTCTTTTTCAGGAATAAAAAAACAAACTGTTTCTAAAGACTTTGTATTTTATTTTATCATGATTTTATTTTTATTTTTAGGTATTTTAAATACGGTGTTTAAAAATTATTTCAACACTATGATTCGAGTGTTTTTTAAAACTTCGTTAAGACAAAGTCAGTTAACGGATCAGCTGATGCAGGCAAAACTGCCTTCTTTATTTTTAAACATATTTTCTGTCTTGGTTACAGGTTTTTACATTTTTACGTTATTGAATTATAAAAAAGTAATTGCCTTTAATCAATTAAATGTGTTGTTTTTTTCTTGTTTGGCTGTATTGCTTATATACATTGGAAAGTATTTTATCATTCAAATTGCAGGTTGGATTTCTGGCTTTAAAAACGAAGCGGTTTCCTACACATTTCTTATTTTTTTAGTGAATAAATTATTGGCAATAGTCTTACTGCCTGCAACTTGTATACTTGTATTTTCTAGTCATAATATTGGGATATTTGCATATAAAATTTCATTATTGGCAGTTGGCGTATTTTATTTATTAAGATGTTTTAGGTCTTATGGCATCTTTGAAAATAAATTAAGCTTGGGAAAATTTCATTTTTTGCTTTACATTTTAGCAGTAGAATTTATTCCAGTTTTATTGTTACTTAAAATAGGCTTGAATATTATTGATAAAAATTTGTAATTTTGTCATTCTTATCAGATTATAAGTATGATTAAAAAAACGGCTAAAAAAGTTACTTCAGAAAAATTATCAGTAAAAAAAATACTTATAACACAGCCCAAACCTGAAGGAACTAAATCTCCTTATTTTGATTTGGCTGCGAAATATGGATTAACACTGGATTTTCAACCATTTATAAAAGTTGAAGGCATACCTGCAAAAGATTTTCGAAAACAAAAGATCGACATCTCATTATTTTCTGCTGTTATTTTTACCAGCAGAAATGCTATTGATCATTTCTTTCGTATTTGTGAAGAAATGAAAGTAACTGTTTCTCAAGACACGAAATATTTCTGTATCACGGAATCAGTGGCATTATACTTACAAAAATTTATTCTATATAGAAAACGGAAGGTTTTTTATGGTGCTGATGGTTTAAACAAAAGTTTATTTGACGTTATAAATAAACACAAAGACAATGAAAAGTTTTTGTATCCATGTTCTGAATCTTTTGATAGCGAAATTACCAACTGGCTAAAAAGTCATCATTGCGAATTTGCAACACCTGTTCTTTATAAAATTGTAAGCAATGACATTAAAGAAATTATTGCAAAAAACTACGATGTTATTTGTTTCTTCACGCCAGGAGGCATAAAAAGTTTAATAGAAAACTTCCCCAAATACAAACAAAATTCAACCAAAATTGCAGCTTTTGGAGAAAACACCATTAAAGCAGTTGAAGAAGCAGGTTTGGTCTTAGATATTAAAGCACCTTTACCACAAAGTCCCAGCATGGTTACGGCGCTTGAAAATTACCTCAAACCTAAAAAGAAATAAGGGTTCTTTTTTTATCATTCATTTTCAATTTTTATGGCACATCAATTTACCAATGATTTGATTCATGAATCAAGTCCGTATTTGCTTCAACATGCCCACAATCCAGTGAATTGGATGTCTTGGAGTGAAAAAGCCTTATCGCTTGCGCAAGAATTGGATAAGCCGATTTTAGTGAGCATTGGTTATGCCGCTTGCCATTGGTGTCATGTAATGGAAAGAGAAAGTTTTGAAGATGAAAACATAGCGAAGTTCATGAACGAAAATTATGTGAACATAAAAATTGATCGCGAAGAACGACCAGATTTAGACCATATTTACATGGAAGCTGTCCAAGTTATTTCTGGTTCCGGTGGTTGGCCTTTAAATGTATTTTTAAATTCAAACGGAAAGCCATTTTACGGAGGCACTTATTTTCCGCCGATAAAGCTATACAATCGTTCATCATGGATTGAGGTATTGACTTTCATTCATGATCTTTGGCAAAACAAAAGAAGCTTGGTTGAAACCCAAGTAAATCAATTGATGAACCATCTAAATGAATTAAGCATACCCTATAAATCTTCTTTTAATTTAAATGAGCCTTCAGAAATATTTACCCGAGAATCATGTATAAACATCAAAGAAAAGCTGATGGCAAATGCGGATATTGAAAACGGTGGATTCGGCAGGGCACCTAAATTTCCGCAAACTTTTTCAATTGCGTATTTATTGGGTTTCGGTTATTTTTTAAATGATGAAAAATCTACAAATCATGCTTTAAAATCTTTAAATGCCTTATTAAATGGAGGTGTTTACGATCATTTGAATGGCGGTTTGGCGAGATACAGTACGGATGACAAATGGTTAGCACCTCATTTTGAAAAAATGCTTTACGACAATGCGTTACTGATTGATGTATTGTGCGATGCATTTAAAATCACCAAAGACAAAAAGTATCAAATAGCCATTGAAAAAACGATAGATTTTTGTTTGAATGAATTGGGTTGCGAAAATGGTGGTTTTTATGCAGCAATTGATGCGGATAGTGAAGGGGAGGAGGGTAAATTTTATGTATGGTCTCAATTGGAAATAGAAACATTATTAGGGAATGATGCTGCATTAGTTTGTAAGTATTATGGAGTAGTGAAAGAAGGCAATTGGGAAGGTAAAAATATCTTACACATCAGCAAGTCATCCGAAATATTTGCTGAGGAAAATGGATTAACACCTGAAGTATGGGCAGAAATACTAGAAAAGTCCAACCAGAAATTGCTAGCCGCAAGAAAAACAAGACTGCATCCTGCGATAGATGATAAAATAATTTTGAGTTGGAATGCACTGATGCTAAAGGCAATAACAAAAGCTTCAGCCACTTTAAAAAACGAAGGCTATAAAAAAATCGCTATAAAACAATTTGATTTCATAAAAAATGCATTCTCACAAAATGGCATAATTTGTTACCATACTTACAAAAATGAAACGGCCAAATTTTCTGCATTTTTGGATGATTATGCCTATTTTATTAGTGCTTGTATACAATTACAAGAGTTGACTGGGGATGAAAAATACATCATAGAAGCAGAAACAAATACGTCATTGGTACTGGATAACTTTAAATCAGAGGAAGGCTTTTTATTTTATTACACTAGTGCTGTACAAACAGATGTAGTATTGAGGAAAATTGAAGTTTTTGATAGTGCTTTACCCTCTGCAAACAGTGTGATGGTAGAAAATCTACACTATCTTTCTGTGTTATTGAATAAAAAAGATTGGAAAACATTATCATTGAATATGTTAGCAAGTATTTCGAATCAAGTTGAAAAATTTCCGCAATCGTTTTCGTGCTGGGCTTCGTCAATTTTATGGCGGTACGTCGGCGCTAAAGAAATGGCCATAACAGGCACAAAAATTGAAAAATGTGTAGAATACCACCTTTCAAATTACGAACCGAACAGAATTTTACAATCTAGTTTTGTTGAAAAAAAATATCCTCTTTTGTTAGGGAAAAAATATTCAAATACAGCACTGGTATATGTTTGCAAAGATTATACTTGTTCGGCTCCAGAGGTTTATTTTGAAAAATAATTTTAAATAAAACCATATTAAATAGTTTTTAACATTTTCATTTACAATATTTATATAATTTACACGTTCTAGGTTTCGATTTGTTTTACGGGATAAAAAAAAATCACGAAGACTTATTGAAATTTAATTTTGAATTAAATTTATCATTACATTTGCCAATACTCACAAAGTAAAAAAAATGACTAATCGTAATTTACTATCAACAGCCATCGTAGCTGTTTCTATTTTTGCAAGCAGTTGTAGCATGCTCGGAGGAAAAAACAACTCTGGTAATGCATTACCTAATGATGGTCAACTTCATGGTGTATCAACTGAAGCAAAATGGATCCCAACTCGACCAATTGGAATGGTATACGTACCACCAGGGACTTTTCACATGGGCCCAAGTGATGAGGACATGAACTATTCATTTACTGCTAGAAACAAATCTGTTTCAATAAGTGGTTTTTGGATGGATGCTACTGAAGTAACCAACAATGAATACCGTCAGTTTACAAACTGGGTTCGCGATTCAATTGCAGCAAAATTGATGGGCTATATCAAAACCGGCTCTGATGGCAATGAATATGTGGATTGGCCAAAAGCAAAAACAATTAAATGGTCAGATAAAGGTACAATTGAAAAAATTGACGCTATTATAGTAACACCAGATAATAGAATTTTTGGTAAAAAAGAAATTGATGCTACAAAAATCAAATTCAAATCAGAGATATTTGATTATAAAGCAGCAGCACAAAATAAAGATGCAACCATTCCAAGATCTGCTTTTATTATTAAAAAAGAAATCATGGTTTACCCAGATACATTATGTTGGGTGAGGGATTTTGCATATTCTTACAATGAGCCAATGTCAAAAAAATATTATTGCCATGCCGCTTTTGGAAATTATCCTGTAGTAGGGGTAAATTGGAAACAAGCCACTGCATTCTGCGAATGGCGTACAATTTATTTGAACTCATTCTTAGAATCTAAAAAAAGAACATCTGAATCAGATTTCAGACTTCCTACTGAAGCACAATGGGAATATGCTGCAAGAGGTGGAAAATCACAAGTTCAGTTTCCTTGGGGTGGACCATATTTAAGAAACAAAAAAGGATGTTTACTTGCAAATTTCAAACCTGGTCGTGGAAATTATCCTGAAGATGGAGGATTCTACACAGTAAGAGCAGATGCATATTGGCCAAACAATTATGGTTTGTATAACATGGCTGGTAATGTTGCAGAATGGACTTCATCTTTATATTACGAAGGCGGATATAACTTTCAACATGACATGAATCCGGATATTCGTTGGAATGCTAAAGATTCAGATCCTCCAAGAATGAAGCGTAAAGTAACACGTGGAGGAAGCTGGAAAGATGTTGGTCATTATTTGGAAACAAGTACAAGATGTTACGAATATCAAGATACAGCTAAATCTTATATCGGATTCCGTTGTGTGATTGATTTACCAACTCAACCAATCAGACGTAGATAATATTTTTATCCAAAAAATTTAATTTAAAACATTCTTAACTTGATAGAATTCAAGAAGAGATTATATTACACACAAGATTCAATTTTTTTTTCAAACATAAAATCTAAAAACAAAAAAAATGTCATCAGTTAAAATTAACCCGAAAACAAGTAAATGGTTAGATGTTGCAGTATCATTAGCTGCTGCCGTAGTTATCTTTGGAGCGTTACAAAAAATTCTTCACACGCCAATAGCAGATTTATTTCTTCAAATTGGATTGTATTCTGAAGCAGGAATTTTTGCTATTTATGGTATAATTTATATTGTTTCGGAGATTGATTACACTGGACATACACCTTCTGATAAAGCTCCAAAATCAGCTAATGCATTAGAGTCAATGGACAAAATGATGAAAGATGCAGATATTACTCCAGCAAATCTTAAGAAATTAAGCGAAGGTTTCCAAAAATTAGGAACTTCTGTTGCAGGTATCGCTGATGTAAGCGATGTAGTAAAATCTACAAGTGATTTTGGTGCAAAAACTAAAGAAGCTACAAATGCTATTGGATCAATGTCAGCAGCATTTTCAGCAAGTGCTACTACTATGGGTTCATTTAACAATGCAGCTGAAAGTGCAAAAGGATTCCATGAGCAAGTACAAGTGTTAACTAAAAACTTAGGTTCTTTAAATACAATCTATGAATTGGAATTAAAAGAAAGCAATAATCATTTGAAAGCATTGAATACTTTCTATGGTAAATTAGCTGAAGCAAGTAGCGCAATGACTTCTAGTGTAGAAGATGCAACAAAAGTAAAAGATCAAATTTCAAACTTAGCAGTAAACTTAAGCAAATTGAATTCTGTTTATGGCAACATGCTTACTGCAATGCAAGTAAAATAATTATTGCATTTTACATAATATAATTTAGTTCCAAACAATATTTTTTAAAAAAATTAATATAACAAGTTATGGCTTTACCCGCAGAGCCCCGGCAGAAGATGATCAACCTCATGTACTTGGTGTTAACAGCGCTATTGGCATTGAACGTATCATCACAAATTTTAAATGCATTTGAAGTTGTAGACAAAAGTTTAATAACTTCTAATGGCAATATTAAATCAGCAAATCAAACACTCTATACTTCTTTAGAGAATAAGCTTAAAGATCCAATGACTGCTGAAAAAGCTAAACCTTGGAATGAAAAAGCTATTTTAGCAAAAAAGTTGTCTGAAGAGATGGATATTTATATCAATCAATTAAAGACAGACTTAAAAGCTGAAGCAGGTGCTAAAATGGTTGAAGTTGATGGAAAGCAAGTTGAAGAATTCAAAAAAGACGATCTTGAAGCAGCTACTCGCTTATTTGGAAATGAAAAAGGTGGAAAAAATAAAGGTCCTGAATTCGAAGCTAAACTTAAAGAATTCAGAAAAAAAATGTTAGACATCGATCCTGAAATTCGTAAGGAATTCGAAAAATCTTTTCCAGTAGAAGATAAATACACTACAGTTGGAGAAGATGGAAAGGAAAAAGATTTCACTTATGGATATTTTCACATGACGCCAACAGTGGCTGCACTTACATTATTAAGTAAGTTTCAAAACAATGTGAAAAATGCAGAAAATCAAGTTGTTACTTATTGCCATAATCAAGTTGGTGCAGTAAAAGTTGTTTACGATCAATTTGCTGCATTGGTAGGACAAAGTTCTAATTACGTAATGCCAGGTGAAGAGGTTGAAATTACTGCAGGTGTTGGTGCTTACAGTAAAGCAGCTCAACCAAAAATTACAATTAATGGTTCTTCAATGCCTTTAGCAGAAGACGGAAGAGCTAGTTCTAAATTTGTAGCAAGTGGTTCTGGTTCAAGATCTGTACCAGTAAATGTAACTTATACAAAACCTGATGGAACTGTAGAAACTAAAACATTTGATGTAAAATATACTGTAGGTACTCCAGGTGGAGCTGCTGTTATGCCTGATAAAATGAACGTGTTTTATATTGGTGTAGATAATCCAATCACAATTGGTTCGCCAACTGGTTGGGATAAAACACAAGTTTCTATGACTGGTGGCACGATTACTGGAAATGGATCAAACAGAGTAGTTAGGGTATCTGCTTTAGGAAAAGCAACCATTACAGTAAATGCAGATAAAAAAGCAACAACTTTCGAATTTAGATGTAAAAAAATTCCTGATCCAATTTTCAAAGTGGCTTCTGGTAAAGCTAGAATGCCGTCTGTAGAATTTAAAAGTCAATCTTTCTGCCGTGCAGATTTAGAAAACTTTGATTTTGATTTGAAATTTAATGTAGTTAGTGCAACTGTTTATTTTTCTGGTGCAAATTTCCCTAATCCAGCTGTAGGACAATTAACAGGAAATAATTTTTCATCTTTAAATCAATATGTACAAAGATGTGGACCAGGTTCTTCGATTACTTTTGATAATATCAAAGTTCAAGGTCCTGATGGCGTTAGATCAATTGATGCAAAATCAATAACTCTATACTAAAAGATATTTATTTAGGAATCGAAAAAAAGTTTTACCATTTTTAATTAATGTAAAAACTAAAATTTAATATGAAAATCAACATCTTCAAGTACTTATTTTTAGCTGTTATCTTTATCGGTATTGGCAATGTTGCAGAAGCGCAAAAAAAGAAGAAATCCTCTTCTAAAAGAACAACACCTAAGAAAACAAAAGCTAATATTCAAAGTACTACGCCTACTGAAGACCCTGTAGTAGAAGAAGCGCCAAAAGCAGCTGTGGTAGAAGAAAAAGCAAATGATAGTTTACCTGTCAAAATGCCTAAAAGGTCTTTGCGTCCTGATGAGGCTGTTGAAACATCTGTTTTAAGAGAAAGATCTCCATTGGCATACGAGCATTTAAGGGCTGATGATGCAGTTTATCGTCATAGAATTTGGAGAGAAATTGATACAAGAGAAAAAATGAACCAGACGTTTACATATTCTGCTGATGCTGATAATGGTAACCAACGCTTTATTTCAATTCTGTTCCAAGCATTACAAGACAGTACAAAACAAATCACTGCATTTGACAACGTAGATGACCGATTTACAACTCCGATGACAAAAGCAGATTTGGTTAAAAGAATAGTTGGTGACCCAGTAGATGTGCCTGACTATGATTCAGCTGGTAATTTAATTGGTACAAAAAAGAAAAATAACGACATCAATTTAGATTCTTTTTATCGTTTCCAAATAAAAGAAGAAGTAATTTTCGATAAAGAAAGTTCTAGATTATTTTGGAGAATTCTTGGAATTGCACCTGTAAAAAATGTAGTAACTTCTAGTGGAATTGACTTAGGTCCAGCTCCATTATTCTGGTTGTACTACCCAGATTTACGTCCCATTTTTGCTACGTATGAAGTTTACAATGGGAAGAATTTTGGCGGAAGAATGAGTTGGGAAGAATTATTTGAAAGTAGAATGTTCTCAGGTAGAATTATCAAAAGTTCAATGGATAATCCAAAAGATTTGGACATAAAAAATTATCCAGACTTAAAAGAAAATCCGCTACATCAACTTTTCGAAGGTGAAAGCATTAAAGAGAAAATCTTTACTTACGAACAAGATCAATGGAGTTACTAATTCCAAAAAAATATTTTAATAAAAAAGCCTTTTCTTTCGAAAAGGCTTTTTTATTGGTGCAAACTTTTGAAAACCAATTCTGCTTTTGATTTGCCAATTAGTTCAGTTAATGTATCAAGATTTAATTGCTTGATTTTCTTAACTGATTTATACTTTTTAAGTAACATTTCAGCAGTAGCTGAACCAATTCCCTTTATCTTTTCCAATTCATTTTCAAATGCTGCATTACTTCTTTTTTGACGATGATGCGTTATGCCAAATCGATGTACTTCATCTCTAATACGACGGATTAATTTTAAACTTTCACTAGCCCAAGGAAGCTCAATAGATTCGGAATCGCCAACAAAGAAAATTTCCTCTTTATTTTTTGCCAAACCCACTAAAGTAAGTTTGCCTGTTAACCCTAATTCTACAATACTTTCCATAGCGGCGTTTAACTGCCCTTTTCCGCCATCAATTATCACCAGATTAGGTAGTTGTTTATTTTCATCAACCAATCTTTTATAGCGCCTAAAAACCACTTCTTTCATTGAAGCAAAATCGTCTATGCCTTCTACAGTTTTTATATTAAAATGTCGATAATCCCCTTTGCTAGGCAAACCATTTTTAAAACAAACCATTGCAGCTACTGCGTTTGTACCATGTAGATTGGAGTTGTCAAAACATTCTACATGCAAAGGCAAGCTTTCTAAATTTAAATCATTTTGTAACTGATGCAATATCGCTTCCACTTCATCACTGGATTTTTCTTCAAGATGCAGCATTTTATTTCGCCTGATTTCGTCTATAAAATAATCCACATTTTTTTGAGACAAATCGAGCAACTTTTTTTTGTCACCTGCTTTAGGAATTGTAATTAAAATATTTGCTTCAGGATAATGAATAGGAAATGGTAAAATCAATTCTTTTGCTTCACTATTAAAAGATTGACGCAATTGTGCAACCGCAAACGTTAGAATTTCAGCAGGAGATTCTTCTAATTTTTTTTCTATTGTAATCGTTTTGGTTCTATAAATACTGCCATCATTAACCGCTAAATAATTTACATAAGCCACATTGCCTTCTTCTAAAATGGTAAATACATCTACTGTTCCTGTCTTAGTATTTACTACGGTTGATTTGGCTTTAAATGTTTGAAGGTTTTCAATTTTTTGTTGAATAACAGACGCTTTTTCAAACTCCAACAATTCAATGTGATGTTTTTGTAATTCTTTTAGATGCTGCATTAAAGGGCTTAAATTCCCTTTTAACATGGCTTTTAATCGGTCTAACCCTTCATCGTATTCAGCTTTTGTTTGCAAAGCTTCACATGGGCCTTTACAATTTCCAAGATGATATTCAAGACAAACTTTAAATTTTTTCTTTTCAATATTTGCTTGATTTAAATTCAATGTGCATGTTCGTAAAGGAAAAAATATTTTTATAAAATCGAGCATTTCTTTCACATTCGCAATAGAAGTATAAGGCCCAAAATAAAAGTCGTTATTCTTATAAACTTTTCGAGTAAAAAAGACTCGCGGAAAGTTTTCATTTTTAATGACTAGGTGGGGGTATGTTTTATCATCTTTTAAATTGATGTTGTATTGCGGTAGATATTCTTTAATCAAAGAGTTCTCTAAAAAAAAAGCATCTGCTTCATTGTCTACAATGGTATATTCTATTCTGCAAATTTTTTTAACAAGCTCAATTGTTTTTTGGTTAGGTATGTTTTTATTGAAATAACTACTGATTCTTTTTTTTAGATGCTTTGCTTTTCCAACATAGATAAGCACTTCGTTTTTATCAAAGTATTTATATATGCCTGGCAAGCTAGGGATTCGAGAAGAAACTTCTAAAAATTCAGTTTTCGTCATAGTGGATTAATAATTCCAAATAAATGTTTTCTCTTCAACTACGGATGAATTTTGATTGTTTATAATTACAATCTTTGCGTATGAATTTGGTATCCAAGTAAGTTGTGCTATCGTGGAATCGGAAATGTTTTTTACCAAAAATATTCGATTTACTTTTTGTGATTCTGGATCAACGTATACATCCCATTTTCTCCAAGCTGTTTTATCGAAGTAATCTTTTTGCACATCATAACTTAATGTAAAAGATGCAATGCTTTCGTCGTAAAATTTAGATTCTTTAACCCAAGCACCCATGTTTGTTGAATCAATCATTGGAGATAAGAAATCGGATAAATTAGATTCGATGTTTTGAATTTGCAAGAATGAACTATCCGAAATTCCATTCTTTACATGAAAGTATTTAGGGCTGATTCCGTTTTGTTTTATGGATGAAATATCTCCCAATAAATAACTGCCAACAGGAAAAAAACTTGATTCAGAGTCTGATTCTTCTATAGTTAATTTTTCAGATTTTTTCTGTGAACAAGACGCAATTAGACTAACAAGAATGATGATAATAGTAAAGTTCCGCATTGCGTAAAATTAATTCTTTTGTGACGCATGATGAATGTATAATCCTATAATTTTTTACAAATACCAATTTTAAGTCCAAATTGATACAAGCGTTCATTTTGCTGGTATGCATTTTTATACGTGGATAAAAATTGATACCTGATTTGGGGACCAACATTTAATTCAATATTGTTTTTTAAATCATAGTTTATAAACGTTTCAATGCTCGAGTTTACGTTCCATTCGCGCATCATCGACTGTTGATATACTTGATTATTTAATTCTGTAAAAACTGATTGGTCGTTGTTTACAAATAAATAACTGGGTTGAATAGTTGCACCAGCAAACCATTTCAATTTATTATGACTCATGATTTCAAATTCTGTACCAATTGGAATAGAAACTTGATATGTGGTGTTTTTGAAAATATTAGAAGTATTGTTGAATTTATTGTTAACCATTGCAACAGAATTATACATCTTAGTAGCATCAGATTTATCGTTATTGTTAGTTGTAGCATTATTTTCCAATTGGCTGAAATTCAATTGCATACCAGCTTTTATCCGAATGGTTTTAGATACATTCATTATTATGGCACCGCCAGCTTCTAAATTTAAATGCAGATTGCCTTTATTGCTATCAATTGGGTTTTGTATATTAGTATTGTTGTCATAACGGTAATTCATAGATGGCGTTGCATAAATCTGATATGAAAATTGGTTTCTTTTTTCATTGACTTTTACAACATTAATTTCATTTTTATCAAAATCTTTATGGTGAATTAAATAAATAAAATGTTGCCCAATGTTTTTTATCAAATCATATTCTTGCCATTGTTTATCTGCTTTGTTTTCATTTTTAATTACACATATTTCTGAAGTAGAATTTTTGTTTGAATCGATAGTTTTATTTAAAATTATGTCATCTGAAAAATTGGATTCGACACTGCCTGTAATAGATTGGGACTGAATTTTATCAGATTTTGTTTTGTTTATTTTTGTTTGAAGATTTGTAATAGATGAGATATTTTTCTTTTTATTAATTTTTGAAATTTGCGTTGATGTTTTAAATATTTCTTTAGATAAATTATTTTTATTAGAACCTAAAAAACAAAATAAAAAGAAAAACAAAATCGAAGTGCTTATAGATGGAAAACGACTACCTGGATGCATTTTATTGAAAAGGCTATTCCATACACGCGCAGACGGTTGCATTTTAAAATTTTCTGTAGAAGATTTTAAAAATGATTCAAATTGGTCTGTTGAAAAATGCTCCATCATGCCAATTCTTTTTTTGTTTGATCTAAAATACCATTTTTTATCAACACCAATTCAAGCATAGCTTTTGCTCTAAAATATTGACTCCTGCTTGAGCTTTCTTGAATATCCAGGAGGTCTCCAATTTCTTTATGCGAGTATCCTTCAATGGCATAAAGGTTTAAAACCGTACGATATCCAATCGGCAATAAACGAATACATTCTACAATTTGTTTGGATTGAATAATAGAAGGGATGTTTTTCTCTAAACTGTGTAAATTTTCTGCAAATGAAATATCTACACAATCCGAAAATCGCTTGTTTTTTTTGAGTACATTAATGCATGTGTTTACAATAATTCTTCTAATCCAACCTTCAAAAGAACCTGAATTTTGATATTGGTGTAGCTGTGAAAATACTTTTATAAATCCTTCTTGTAACATATCTTCTGCATCCATTTTACTTTTTGCAATACGATAGCAAACGCCCAGCATTTTTGGACTGTATTTTTGATACAAAAACTCCTGTGCAACAGCATTATTTTTTTTACTGCCATCAAGTAATTCTTCTTCTGTCATGGAAAAATTATTTTACTAAATGTAAGGATAAAATTTGGAAAAAGACATTTGAAATGTTCAAAAGGTTCAATGCGTTCAATGCGTTCAAAAGGTTGGAATTATTTTTCATTTAAAATCCTTTTCTAAAAAAAACGGATGCCTTTGCTTGTTTCAATTCTTCCGCGTCCTAACGTAAAACATGAAAGTTTTAAAGAGCTTCGCTGGATTAATGGCTTAACGGTTGGAAGTATTTTCCATTTTTGCTTTATGAAACTTTTGAATGAATAGATTATCATGAACTTCAGAATTGCGCTAACTTATTGAACCTCTTGAACTCATTGAACCTCTTGAACATATCTTGGGAAGGGTTGGGGGCTATTCTCTTAATTCCTCTTCACCCAATCAAAAATCAATTTTTTTTGCGGCTCTGTTAATACCGCATTTTTATGAATCAATGTGTAAGATTCTAATGGCATTTCCCCTTTTTGAATTTGCTCTTCAATCTCATGGAGTACGTGATTTTTTTTCTTTAAGGTGTACGTTCCCCATTCATCAAAATTTAATGATTCTTTGCCCTCGTAGATGTGATGATTTATCCACCATGAAAAGGGTTGGATGTTGGTGTACCATGGATAAACACTATTGTTGCTATGACAATCATAACAACTGGTTTTAAAAATTTGTAATACACTATCGGATGTAGTTTCTGATAACGCTAACGTATAGGTGCTGCTATTTTTTGCAACATTATTATTGTTTCGTGGGTAAAATTGTATGGCAATAAATACAATTCCAAGGAAGAAGATTGATTTTTTTATCATCGTTTTTGTTTTTTGTTTCACGCAAAGCCCGCAAAGGATGAATTTTTGTAAGGGTTGAAAATATTCAACCCCTACTTGAACGTTTTGAACCTCACAAACCTCTCAAACCTCACAAACCTTTTTTATTTCGTCAAAACCTCCCCCTTCATTTCTTCTGGTATCTCAATATCCATCATGTGCAAAATGGTTGGTGCAATATCTCCAAGTTTGCCCGATTTAATTTGTCCGTTCCAATGGTTGTCTATTATAAACAAAGGAACAGGGTTAACTGTATGAGCTGTATTGGGCGTGCCATCTGCATTGATTTCATAATCTGCATTTCCATGATCTGCCGTTAGGAAAATGGTATAGTCTTCTTCTAATGTTGCAGATATTACTTTTTCAACACATTGGTCTACCGTTTCAACTGCTTTTATCACAGCATTCCAAACACCGGTATGGCCTACCATATCTGCATTTGCAAAATTTAAACAAATGAAATCTGGTTTGTTTTCTGCAATTTCTTTTACCGCAGCATCTGTAAGTTCAATAGCACTCATTTCAGGCTTTAAATCGTAAGTGGCTACTTTTGGAGATGGAATCATGATGCGTTTTTCCCCTTCAAATGGCTTTTCTCTGCCGCCACTAAAAAAGAAACTTACATGCGGATATTTTTCCGTTTCCGCCATTCTAACTTGTGTTTTACCATTTGTAGCTAATACTTCTCCAAGTGTATTTTTTAAATCATCATTTTCAAAAATCACGTGCACATTTTTAAATGAATGATCGTATTGAGTCATGGTGGTATAATGTAATTTCAAAGGTTTCATTTCAAACTCAGGAATTTCAATTTGAGTAAGCACCTCAGTAATTTCGCGGCATCTATCTGTTCTGAAATTAAAACTGATTACCACATCATCTGGTGAAATGGTTGTTTTTTCAATGTTGCCATTTATCATCGGCATTAAAAATTCATCACTTATACCATTGTTATAAGAATCTTGTATTGCGGCTTCAAAATCAATGGTTTTATTTCCCAATCCATTTACCAAAGCATCATAAGCAATTTTCACCCTTTCCCATCTTTTATCTCTATCCATTGCATAATATCTTCCCGTAATTGTAGCAATTTTTCCAGTAGATATCTTCATATGATTTTGTAAGTCTTTGATGAATTCTACCCCAGATTTAGGATCAGTATCCCTTCCATCTGTAAACGCATGTACCAACACGTCCGTTAATCCATTTTCTTTACAGATGGACAAAATTGCTTTTAAATGATTGATATGCGCATGAACACCTCCATCACTAACCAAACCCAATAAGTGAAGTGTTTTGTTGTTGTTTTTTGCTTCATTTATTGCCGCTTTAAAAGTATTGTTTTCTTCGATAGTATGGTTTTTGATGGCCACATTGATGCGTTCTAACTCTTGATATACAATACGTCCAGCGCCTAAATTCAAATGCCCAACTTCACTATTACCCATCTGTCCCGCAGGTAATCCTACTTCTTCGCCACAGGTTATCAAAGTAGTATTGGGATATTTTTTATACAAACTGGTTACAAATGGAACATTTGCGTGTTGTATGGCATCACTTTCTTTTACTTTCCCAAGTCCCCAACCATCCATAATTACTAAGGCTATTTTTTTATTATTCATTTTTTATTTTTTCAATAATTGAGTTATGCTAATTAAAAATTAGTGTTTTGTTTATCACGCAATTTACTTAATGCATGCTGTTTTTATTGTAATTTATTTCATATCACAAACAATTTTTTACCCACTGAATCGTTATTGTTGATACATAAAGCTGGTTTTTTACAATTAAAATGTTTATTTATGAAAGCCAATTTAAAATATATAGTCATTTTGTTTTTCCTTTTTTCATTTAAAGGAAGTAACAATTTAGATAGTATTATCATGTCTATTGAATCTGGAAATTCAAATCGGTTATCCGCATTTTTTGATTCTAATTTAGAGATTTCTTTACCCGATAAAAGCAACAACTACAGTAAAGTTCAGGCTGAACTAATATTAAAAGATTTTTTCAAACTACATCAGGTAAAACATTTTGAAGTTGTACATACCGGCGATAATATTGGAGCTCAATATTGCATCGGCAATTTATACACCCGAAACGGTACGTTTAGAACTACACTTTACATCAAACAAGCTGGTCAAAAAACCATTTTACAAGAAATTAGATTTGATCCGAAATAGATTAAGTTAAATTCAAAAGTCAAAAAAATCGATAGTTTGAAGTAATAATTTTAAAAGTGCATGGTATATTTTTTAAATTTTTTACTTTTTACTTTTTAATTCTTCTCCCCCTCATTTCCATTTCAATCAGTACATTTGTTTTATGATTATTCATAAAGATTTGATGCCATTAATTGATGCTGGATTAAAAGAAGATATTGGAAACGGCGACCATTCAACATTGTGCTGTATTGATAAAAATGCAATGGGTAAAGCTATTTTAAAAGTCAAGCAAGATTGTGTACTTGCAGGTGTAGAAATTGCTTCCATTATTTTTTCTAGAGTAGATGCTAGTACTGTTTTTAATCCCTTCATTAAAGATGGCGCGTTTGCCAAATCTGGGGATATTGCTTTTGAAATTAAAGCGCCAATTCATGTTATTTTATCTTGCGAAAGACTTGTGCTAAATACCATGCAAATGATGAGTGGAATTGCTACACTCACCAACAAATACGTTGCAAAATTAAAGCCATATAAATCCAAATTGCTAGATACAAGAAAGACCACACCTAATTTCAGACTATTGGAAAAAGAAGCTGTTAGAATAGGAGGAGGTACAAATCATCGTTTTGGACTTTATGATATGATTATGCTGAAAGACAATCATATTGATTATTGTGGTTCAATAGAAAAAGCCATAATGATGGCGGCAGATTACGTTGAAAAATCCCATCCCGAATTAAAAATTGAAGTAGAAACCAGAACTTTAGAAGATGTACAAAAAGTGGTTGCTATTGGAAAAGTAAATCGTATTATGTTGGATAATTTTTCACCCATTCAAATAGTTGATGCATTGAAAATTATTGACGGAAAATTTGAAACAGAAGCAAGCGGTGGAATAAATCTTGACAACATTGAATCTTATGCAGCAACCGGTGTAGATTTTATTTCATGTGGTGCCATTATTCATCAAGCTCAAAGCGTAGATTTAAGTTTGAAGGCTGTGATTATTTAGTTAAATTAATTTACGATTTCGCATTTTGAACATTTTTTGCATTTTTTCATAGCCCACCGTTTCAACGGTGGGCGACAATAAAAGCTGATTATTTAGTGGAACAAAAAATTAAAAATTAAAAAGTCAAAATTTAAAAAAGGCGTAAACTACTTTGTTCCTATAATGCGGGTAAGCTTTTTTACTTTTTAATTTTGACTTAACCATTCAACATCATTTAAATGAAAAAGAAACCCAACACAATAGGATTTGTTTATTCTACAGATCCAAATTTTAAGCCAGAAGTTGAACAAGAAATAGAAGAAGAAACGCTTTTACCCCATCAACAAAAATTAAAAATCCGACTAGAAACCAAGCATCGAGCTGGAAAAGCAGTAAGCTTAATTATTGGATTTATTGGTGCGCAATTGGATAAAGAAGAGATGGTAAAAAAGCTTAAAAACCATTGTGGTACAGGCGGTTCGGCAAAAGATGGAGAAATGCTGATTCAAGGCGACCAAAGAGATAAAATACTTCAATGGCTATTAAAAAATGGCTATTCGCAATCAAAAAAAATTTGATTTTATTGATAATTTCATTTCCCAGTGGCTAATAAATAAAAGAGCGAATTAAAGATGAGCTTTGAGTAAACAGATTGTCTAAAATGGTCACATTTTATTTTTTATTTTGAATAATAAGTTGACACAAGCATCAAATTATTTCCTTAATTTTAATTCAAACCTCAAGCCATGCATTCAAAATTATCGACTGGTATTGTTATTTCTGTTGAAACATTTTATCAGCAGGAATATAGCAATCCAAAAAATCATGATTTTATGTTTGCTTACAAAATCACCATACAGAATTCAAACCTTTTTCCAGTAAAATTATTAAGTAGATATTGGCATATTTTAGATAGTAATGGAATGGTAAAAGAAGTTGAAGGGGAAGGTGTTGTAGGTATTCAACCAGTAATTCAGCCTTCAGAAAAATATCAATATGTAAGTGGTTGTAATTTGAAATCAGAATTGGGAAGAATGCAAGGAAATTATGTGCTTCAAAACATGCACACCAAAGCAATGTTTATTGCCGAAATAGATCCGTTTTATTTAACAGCTCCCATGAAATTGAATTAACTACCTTTATCCTCAGAAAATTTTCGGATTTTAACCCATTGTCTAATTTACTATATGTCCAAACTAACTTTCAATAATAGCAACAATCAATTTTTTATTAGTTTAAAATCTGAGGTTGATCAATATTTTAAAAGCAAAAATGTTTCAAAAACAGGCGATTATCGGTTATATATCAAAACCATTGTTTTAATTTCTTCAGTCATTTCAATTTATTTCAGTTTGTTTTTTGTGAGCATGCCCGTTTACGTTTCTATTTTATTGGCGATGTTACTCGGATTTCTTTTTGCTTGTATTGGCTTTTCTGTTATGCACGATGCAAATCATGGAAGTTATAGCACAAACAGTAAACTCAATGATTTTTTAGGATTAATTGCCTCAAATGGTTTAGGGGCTAATTCATTTTTCTGGAAACAAAAACACAACATCATTCATCATACCTACACCAATGTTGATGGCATTGATGATGACATAGCCAAAAGCCCAATTATACGTCAATGCGAATCGCAAACTTGGGTTCCAATGCATAAAATCCAGCACATCTATCTTACGCCAGTTTATTCACTATCTTCTATTTTTTGGATTTTTGTAATGGATTTTACAAAATATTTCAAACGTAAAATATATACCACAGATGCTTGGGAAATGAACACCAAAGAGCATATCATTTTTTGGGTTACAAAATTGTATTACTTAACCGTTTTTATCATCATTCCAATTATATCTTTCGGATGGCTAGGTTGGTTGATAGGTTTTTTTGCGGTGAATATGGCAATGGGTTTGACCTTGTCTTTTGTATTCCAATTGGCTCATGTAGTTGAAAATACAGAGTTTGAACACATCCCATTAGATACTACAAAGCATCTTGAAACAGCTTGGGCAGAACATCAAATAAAAACTACCGCAAACTTTGCAATGAATAATAAAATGATTTCTTGGTTTGTAGGCGGATTAAATTTTCAAATAGAACATCATCTTTTTCCAAAAATTAGCCATGTTCATTATCCAGCAATTAGTAAAATTGTTCAGCAAAAATGCAAAGAATTTAATTTGCCATATAATTATTATCCAACTATGTTCGATGCTTTAGCATCACATTTTAGGGTAATGTATCAATTAGGTAAATCGCCAGTGTTAAATAAGAAAAACTTTGATTTGGCGCAAGCTTAAGGCTTATATTTTGCCTCACTTAAAATCTCATCAGCATCTTTTGTCATTAATTCGTTGAGTTTGATTTCCGAATGTTTTGACATATATTTTCTTACTATTTGCCAACCTACATAAGAACCGATGTTTCCTGGAGAAGCATCGCCCAATTCCTGTGTTTTAGGACTATCACCGATATAATTTCTAATCATATTATTGTCGGTGCTTTGCAATAAATTATTTTGAATAAATAAGTCCCAAATCGAAGCTTCATGTGCATCACAATCTTCCATTTGTTTTTGGGTATAACCAATCAGTTGGTATGCTGGTTTTTCGGGTAGCAACATTTCAAGCATGTATAGCCTTTTGCCTTTCTCAATCATTTGAATCACCAAAGATTTTTCTTCAGATCCTTCAGGATATAAATCTAAAACTATATTTTTCATACAATTGATTGAAATATAACTTGGCTCAAATCTTGCTGAAATGTATGGTGGATATGTTTCCGATACGATACTACTGTTGTAATATGATGCATTTTTCCCCAGATGATGTTGTAGACCAATAACAAATGCATTTGGTGTAATGATATCGCCATACCCATCAAGTGGTCCGAGATAAGTAATGATTTGATTTGGTGCTTTATAATTTGGATAATAATACTTTAAATATTGCAACCCAGATTTTATTTCGTTTTCATATTTGCTAAAATCTTTAAAAATGATTTGACTGGTGTCATAAATTGGTTTGTATGCGCCAATATATTCATTTATATATTTTGAAGAAATTGAATCAGGCCATTTAGGATCAAGATTTAATAAGTTGGATAAAAAAAATGCATTGAAATTAGAAGCATTATTTGCAATTTTTTCCAATTCCACCATCGTATTCGTTGTATCTATTTTAAAAAATGCTTCTTCAAACCTTAAGGTATTGATGTTGATTTTTATGTCAGAAACATCAGGGCTATTTTTTTTTGAACCACAAGAAAAAAATAATAAACATAAAAGCAAACTTCTTATTAATCGCATACAAATGAATTAACTTTACAATCAGTGAATTTAAATTTCAGGGTAAAGTTAGTTTAAATGAAAATATTTTTAGCGCAACAAAATTATCACATCGGTAATTTCGAAAGCAACACCAACAAAATCATTGAAGCGATAAAAGAAGCCAAATCGAATCAAGGTGATTTAATCGTGTTTAGTGAGCTTTGTATATGTGGTTATCCGCCAAGAGATTTTTTATATTTTAATGACTTTATAGAAAAATGTTTGCAAAGCATTGAATTGATTTGCAAAGAATCCAATGGTATTGCGGTATTGATTGGGGCTCCTCAAAAAAATCCGAGTAAATTAGGTAAGGATTTATATAACGCAGCATATTTTTTATTCGATGGAAAAATTCAACAAGTGATTCAAAAAACTTGTTTGCCTACGTATGATGTATTTGATGAAAACCGGTATTTTGAGCCAGCTACAGCATGGAATGTAATTCATTTTAAAGGAAAGAGAATTGCTGTGACCATTTGTGAAGACATTTGGAACATCGATGAAAATCCATTGTATAAAATTTGTCCTATGGATATGATGATTCATCAACAACCAGATTTGATGATTAATTTATCCGCTTCGCCTTTTGATTACACCCATCAGGAAGACCGACTTTCCATCATAAAAGCGAATGTGTTGAAGTACGGAATTCCAATGTTTTATTGTAATGCGGTTGGCAGTCAAACAGAAATTGTATTTGATGGCGGCTCAATAGTGATGGATAAAAACGCACAAGTTTACGGACAGTTAAAATCTTTTGAAACTGATTTAAAATCGTTTCAGTTAAATGATGACAATAGCATTAGTGCTCAAACACCAATTGAAAATATTCCGATTTTAGATCAGCAATTATTTCCAGAAAATCTAATGCCAACTTTAAACATCGATTTGATACACAAAGCACTTGTTTTAGGCATCAAAGATTATTTTTCAAAGATGGGTTTCAAAAAAGCGATTTTGGGAAGTAGTGGTGGAATAGACAGTGCGGTTACTTTAGCTATAGCGGTAGATGCTTTAGGGAAAGAAAATGTAACTGCGGTATTAATGCCTTCAACCTTTTCGAGTACACATTCTGTTGATGATGCCATTCAACTCAGTAAAAATCTTGAAAATCCTTATCATGTATTTCCCATACAAAATATCAATGACGCATTTTTAAACGAATTGAATCCGCTTTTTACTGGAACGGAATTTGGCATCGCAGAAGAAAACATTCAAAGTAGAACGCGTGGAAATTTATTGATGGCCATTGCGAATAAATTTGGTTTTATTTTACTCAATACCTCTAACAAAAGCGAGTTGGCTACAGGATATGGAACCCTTTACGGTGATATGGCTGGAGGAATTGGCGTATTGGGCGATTGTTATAAAATGCAGGTTTATGCATTGGCGCATTACATCAATAGAAACCAGGAAATTATTCCAAACAATATCATTACAAAAGCGCCAAGTGCAGAACTACGTCCTAATCAAAAAGATATTGATAGTTTGCCTGATTATGCAGCTCTCGACAATATTTTGTATCAATACATTGAACGTGTAAAAGGTCCTCAGGAAATTAAAAACTTAGGGTACGATACAACGTTAGTGGATCGGATTTTGAAAATGGTAAATGTAAATGAATACAAGCGAAATCAATTCTGTCCAATAATTAGGATATCATCAAAAGCTTTTGGTGTAGGACGAAGAATGCCCATAGTTGGAAAATATCTTTCATAAAATTAATTCATGATTGCAACCGTATATAAATCAACAGGAAGCTGGTACATTGTAAAAGATGAATCCGGAAAAGTATATAATGCACGTATAAAGGGTAAATTCAAAATTGATGGTTTCACATCTACAAATCCTTTGGCAGTGGGGGATGTGGTGAATATAGAAAATGAAGAAGACATAGAAAGTACCATTATCACAGAAATATTTCCAAGAAAAAATTACATCACTAGAACCTCTCCACACAACAAAAATCAGCATCACATCATTGCTTCTAATTTAGATCAGTCGTTGTTGTTTGCCACAATAAAAGACCCCAAAACATCTACGGGTTTTATGGACCGTTTTTTAGTAACGTCAGAAGCGTATCAAATACCTGCAATTATTGTTTTTAATAAAATTGATTTGTTGGATGAGAATGATCAATTAAAACTAGAGCATGTAAAAAATGTATATGAGCAAATTGGATATCAAATCAAATCCATCAGTTTGCACACCAATGAAGGAATAGAAGAGGTGAAATCAGTTTTACAAAATAAAACCACTTTACTAAGCGGCCATTCGGGTGTAGGAAAATCAACTTTTATCAATATGCTCTTTCCCGAATTTGAATTAAGAACACAAGATGTTAGTGAATGGAGTGGAAAGGGAATGCATACGACAACATTTGCTGAAATGTTTGATTTGCCCATTGGCGGAAAAGTGATTGATACACCGGGAATAAGAGAACTTGGATTATTTGCAATTGATAAATATGAGTTGGCCCATTATTTTCCAGAGATGAAGGCCTTAATGAACCAATGCCAGTTTAATAATTGCATTCATATTAATGAGCCTTCATGTGCAATAAAAAATGCTGTTAATGATAACAGCATTGATTATAATAGATATGTGAGTTATTTAAATATTTTAGATTCTATTCAGCAAAAGAATTATTGATTAATAAATGTTCCTTTCCAGAAAATGTGCAACTTCCATAACAGCATTTTCGTTTTTATATGTATTGCTTTTTAATTCTTGAGGAAAAATGCGCACACCCTCAAAAATATTGTAGTGTAACGTGAGGAACTGTTCTTTGTATTTAAAATCCCAATCCAATGTTTCAGCATCATCAATTTGATTCAAAAAAATCACTTGCAAATCTTCTGAAAGTAAATGTGCAATAGCATAAAACTTGGAAATACCGCAGTTGTCATCAATTACAGCTTCGGTTCCTCCAGATTTGGTTTTTAGTTGGTACGACATAGTGTATGGTTTTATATTGGTTAAAAATTAATTATTTGAATTAATAAATTTTTCGTTTGCCTTTAAATTTTGATTTGTTTGATGCTCGAATAGCTTTAGGGTCTCCAGAAGCTAATCTTTCTGCTCCTATAGCTGCGCCACTTGCAGGACAACCCGTTTTACGTGGTCGCAACATCGAACAGCTGCTTAATAAACCAATAACGCACAAATAGAGTAAAATATTTTTCATTTTTTAATTTTTTTTGAAGTTGATTATTTTTTATTAAATACTATGTTAAAAGTCGAAAATCAAAAGTTAAAATCAAATAAGATGATTTTTAAATTTTCTTAAACCATTCGCTGTACATCACATAATTGTCTGCAATGCGATTTATCTCCCCACTGATTAAATTTTCGCTGATGTTTTTTACTTTTTTTGCGGGAACGCCTGCATAAATACTACCGGGTTCTACAATGGTGTTTTCCAATATCACGGCACCTGCTGCAATGATGCTGTTGCTTCCTATTTGAGCATTATCCATAATAATAGCACCCATTCCCACCAACACGTTTTCATGGATAACACACCCATGTACAATGGCATTGTGCCCAATACTTACATTATTTCCGACAATAGTGCCACATTTCTGATAGGTGCAATGAATAATTGCCCCATCTTGAACATTAACTTTATTGCCTAAGGTGATCTTATTTACATCACCTCTAATTACTGCATTAAACCAAACACTGCAATCGTTTCCCATTGTTACTTCGCCAACAATTGTTGCATTTGGGGCTATAAAACAATTTTCACCCATTTGAGGATGTTTGTCATTTACTGGGAAAATATATGCCATATTGAATAAATTTTATTTTATCATTTTCATTTCATATTTACCAAATTCAATTGAAAATATTATTTCTTGATAAAGGTATAACTTGCGTAAAATTACATAAACCGATTTTGTTTTTTAATCATTATTTTATATGAATGCCAGACAACTTTTTCTTCAACATGT
>CANFUJ010000002.1 GCA_947450165.1 Chitinophagaceae bacterium | reverse complement strand
TCCAAATATTGTTTCATTGGCAAAGAATGTATCCGAAACGTTGATTCAACAAATTGATCACCTAAGCAATATCGCTAACGCGTTTAGTCAGTTTGCCAATATAGGTGAAGCAAAAAAAGAAATATTTGAAATCAATGAACTGATTAAAAGCATATCGATGCTGCATGCATTAAACGAATCGCTTGAAATTAAAAATCAGCTCATTGAAACTCCAATCATGGTCAAAGCAGATAAAACACAGATCAATCGTTTGTTTACCAATTTGATTTTAAATGCAATACAATCCATACCTGAAGATAGGGTAGCAGAAATTAAAATCAAACAGAAAATACAATCAGAAAAAATAATAATCTCTGTGGGGGATAATGGTTTAGGGATTTCTGAAGAGGTAAAGTATAATATTTTCGCACCCAATTTTACTACAAAAACATCTGGAACAGGCCTAGGTTTAGCTATGTGTAAAAGAATAGTAGAGCAATCTGATGGCGAGATTTGGTTTGAAACAGAATTAGGTGTAGGAACTACTTTTTTTGTTCAACTGCCAATTGTATCGATTGAAAAATAAAAATCCCAAATTTGCCAAAGAGCAAACAGTAAACAACACAAAATCAAACTGCAAACTTTATATTTATCCAATTGATTGTCCAAAAAATATAATATGTTTCAATTTTTCAAGAAAAACAGATTGAAATAATGTCCACATTTATAGAAAATTGTTATAAAATAGTTATTATAATTCAGTGAATTAATAGTAATTTTAACGCTGTAAATTGTTTTTTATCTAGATTTTCCGAAACCCTGTAAAAATAAAAACAAAGCCAAACCCTTTAAAACGTTCTGAAACGCTGCTGAATTATATCTACGTATTGCAAAATTGTTGATAATCCGTAACAATAAATCGTGCATTTGCTTCAGATTTTTTATAATGAAATTTATAAACTTAAAGTTTGATTTATGCGTAAATTCTACCTTACAAATGCAAGGCAAATGAATGTGAATAACAAAAAAACAGCATCAAAGCGTCTTTATTTTTTATTGATGCCACTGTTCTTTTTTGTTGCTATTTCAACTACTACAAAATTATCTGCACAAACTGCAAGTCAATATAGTTTCACTGCTTCTAATGCAGGGTACTCTGATATAAGTGGCGACCCGATTTTGATAGACAATGGAAATAGTGATGATGGATTTGCCAATGGATTTCCAATAGGATTTGATTTTACATTTGGAGGGGTGACTTACAATGAATTTAACGTGAGCACCAATGGATGGATTACGCTTGGTAACAATGGCGATAACAATATTACAAATTCAGGTCTAACCAATAATTTTGCCGCTATTCCAAAATCGCCACTTATTGCAGCATTGTGGGATGATAATGAAATTTCAGACATTGGAAGAGACATTACTTACAAATCAGCTGGTGGAATTTTAACCATTCAATTCACCAATGTTCAATGGAGATATCTTGCAACTGTTCCTGAAGCAGCAATAAATTTTCAAATTAAATTATATCAAACAACTGGAGCTGTTGAGTTTGTTTATGATCAAATACCAGGTGGTGTATTGAATACACCATCAGCATCAATTGGTATTGCAACTGCAAGTGGTGTATTTTTATCATTAGATGGAACAGGAGCAACACCAAATGCCAGTTCTACAACAAGCACCAATAATCTAGCAACATTACCTGCAAGAGGACAAACATATACTTTTAATCCACCTCCTCCTTGTTCAGGCACTCCAACTCCTGGAAGAACTTTTGCGTCTTTGAACTCTGTTTGTGCTTCATCTGGCGCTACGGTGAATTTATCATTTGAAACATTTGCGCTTGCAACAACTTTCCAATGGCAACAATCAATTGATGCTGGGGCTACATGGCAATCTGTAACAGGATTAGGTACTAATGCTACATATGTTGCAACACCAACAACCACAACACAATATCGTTGTAGGGTAACATGTACTTCAAGTGGCGCTTCTGGTTTTTCAACACCAACAACAGTTATTTACGACAACACATGTATAGTGATGCCAGTTAGCGCAGAGGTGTCTACTTGTTCGGCAACTTTCTATGATGCTGGAGGACCAACAGCTTCTTATTCAGCAAGTGAAGTAAGGCAATTAACCATAAATCCTGGAACTAGTGGCGCGAATGTAAAAGTGGTTTTTAATAGTTTTAATACAGAGAATGGTTATGATGGGTTGATGATTTATAATGGTAGAAATGTTGATCCTGCTAATTTAATTAGTTCAGGATTGGCCGCAGGTTTCAATGCAACTACTGCACCTGCAGGTTCATTTTATGGAACAACTTCGCCTGGTACCATCACTTCTACAGACCCTTCAGGATCATTAACTTTTGTTTTTAGATCGGATAATATTATTCAAAATGCAGGTTGGACTGCAACAGTTTCATGTAACCTTCCATGTGATGCAACGCCAACGCCAGGTGCAACTTTGGCAACTTCTACTTTTGTATGTAATGGATATACCACAACTTTATCAATAGCAAATAACAATATTGCTGGGGTTACGTATCAATGGCAATCATCAGTAGATAATAGTTCTTGGAGTGATATAACTGGAGCTACTTCTGCAACTTTCACAGCAACACCAACTTCAAACGTTTATTTTAGATGTAAAGTAACATGTACAGCAGCATCAGCGACACCAGCATTTAGTACATCAATACAAATAGAATTTTCAAACTGCGATGAGGTTTTGATGCCTTCAGATGGTACAACGTTAACTTCTACAACTTGTTCTGCAATATTTACAGATGGAGGTGGCACCAGAGCAGACTATATAAACAATTCCAATGGTACAGTAACATTTAGACCTGGCACACCTGGTTTGAAAGTTCGTGCAACTTTTACATCATTTAGTACTGAAAATAATTATGATGGTTTGATGATTTACAATGGGAATAGCACTGGATCTCCATTAATTTCGTCAGGATTACCAGCTGGCTTAAATGCAACAACTGCACCTGCCGGTTCTTATTATGGTTCTACTTCTCCAGGTGTAGTAAGTTCAACTGCAGCTGATGGATCATTAACTTTTGTATTTAAATCAGATGGCTCTCAAGTTTCATCTGGTTGGGTAGCTACTATTTCTTGTTATGTAGATAACTCTTGTTCAGGAACTCCTAATCCTGGAAATACCGTTGCCTCTAACACAACAGTATGTTATGGAGGAACAACCACTTTATCAACTTCTAACACCATTAATGCAACGAATATTCAGTACCAATGGCAAAGCTCACCCACAGGTGCATCATGGACAGATATTACAGGAGCTACATCAAACACTTATGTGGTAAGTTCATTGACGGCATCTACTTATTATAGAGCAACCGTAAGATGTACATCTGCTGGTGGTGGAGTAACTTCCTCAACACAAGTACAAGTAATTGTTGATCCAACTTGTATTAACATGCCAACAAGTGCAACTTTGGCTACATGTAATGCAAGTTTCTATGATAATGGAGGTGCTTCAGCAAATTATACAGAAAATCAAAACAGAACATTTACCATAACACCAACATCGGCAGGTTCTGTAAATGGACCTTTTTCTAGAGTAGTCTTTTCTAGTTTTACGCTTGATCCTTCCGATACATTAAAAGTGTATGATGGTAATAGTACAGCAGCTCCTTTATTAGGCGCATACACAACTAACCCAGGTACAATAACTTCTTCAAATACAACCAATGGTGGATTAACATTTGTATTCAAATCAAATGCTACTTTAAATGCTGCTGGATGGGCAGGAACGATTAGTTGCTATACGCCACCATCTTGTAGTGGCGCACCCCCATTAGGAAATGTACTTGCAAGTATAGATACAGTATGTTCAGGTGGGTCTACGAATTTGTCATTGTCTAATGCAGCTACCTTACCAGGCGGATTATCTTATCAATGGAAAAGCTCGAGTGATGGAATAACATACAATAATATAGCAGGGGCTTCAAGTTTGCCAACCTATTCTCCAACAAACATAACAACTACAACTTGGTATCAATGTCTTGTTACTTGTAGTGGAAATACAACAACATTCACTGCAGTAAAAGTATTGGTAACGCCAACACCTGTATTGACGGTAAGTTCTGCAACGAATGTTTGTGGGTCGGGGGCAGTATTATTAACAGCAAGCTCATCAGTAGCAGGTGTTACAATTAGATGGTTTTCAAATGCAGCAGGTACAACTTTAGTAGGTACAGGTTCTACATACACAACGCCAGTTATTTCAACCAATACCACTTATTATGTAAAGGCAAATTATGGTGATTGCGAAAGTAATCTAATCCCAATTGTAGCAATAATAAATCCATTCCCTTCAAATGTAGTTATCAATCCACAAGCAGATACCATTTGTGTATCTCCTAATACGGATAGTTTAAGAACAACTGGTGGTTTATTCGCAAATGGTTCACAGGCGCAAATAACATGGAGTCCTGCAACCTACTTATATAGAGATGCTGCAGCAACGATACCATATACATTAGGAACAAATGCGCCAACTGTTTATATTAAATCAACTGCGCCTAATGGTACAATTATTGATTATATTGCAACTGCTGGTACTACATGTACTAAATTAGATACAACTAGAATTACTTACAGAGATGTAACTCCTAGTGTAACCATAGCTTTAACTCGCCCAGCTGGTGCAATTTGCCCAAGTGATACCATCACATTTAAAGCTACCGCTGTTAACGGTGGAAATGCAACTTATCCAGCGGGTTTTAAATTTTTCGTGAACGATGTTGCAGTTACAACACTATATAATACCTCCGATAGCATTCGTTTTCCTGGATCATTAACCAACATAAGATTAAGCGATGCAGATGTGGTTCAATGCGTAATGTTGGTTAATCCTTTAACTATTAACTGTGCTAGCTCAAACCAATTTGTGAGTAACTCTGTTGAGGTTTTGGTTAATACAGTAAACCGTGATAGTGTTTTATTGAACGCATCAGCTACAAGTATTTGTGCGGGTACAAGTGTTACTTTTACCGCACTACCTCAAGCATTCCCTGGGGATACTCCAGAATACGAATTTTTAATAAATGGGACTATAGTGAGATCTAGAAGTACTGTCGCTACATACACTACAAACTCATTGACTAACGGACAAGTAGTTACTGTAAAAATGTATTCCAACGAACCATGCGTTATTCCGGTACCAGCCGTTAGTTTACCTAAAACAATTACAGTAACTAATTACACACCAATAAGTGTAACCTTAAGTAGCTCTGTAGGTTCTACTTCTTGTACAGGCATCAATGTAGTTTATTCTGCTGTTCCTTCTAATAGAACCGCTACATCAACATATCAATTTTTCAAAAACAATATATCTGTTCAGGGACCAAGTACCGATAGTACTTATGATTATATTCCTGCGAATGGAGACCAAATAAAAGTGGTATTCGTTTCGAATTTTTCTGCTTGTACAACAAATGATCCAGCTACTTCCAACACCATAACGATGACGGTTAGTAGCAGCACAGTAGCTTCTGTAACATTAACGCCATCAACAGCCATTTGTAGTGGCGTATCTAAAACATTTACTGCAAACCCAACTGGTGGTGGTACTGCGCCATTATATCAATTTTTTGTAGATGGAGTAAGTCAAGGAAGCCCTAGTACAACTGCAACATTTTCAAGATCAGCAACAGCTAATTATAACATCGAAGTTAGAATGACTCCTGATGGTTGTGGATTGCCTAATCCTGCAACTGCAACATTAACACAAGTGGTGAATCCAACGCCTCAAGGTAGTTTATCGGCAAACACAATTTGTACAGGTGGAACTGGACAATTAACATTTACGGCTACCTCAGGAAGTGGACCATACACTCTAATAGTGAATGGTGTTACTTACAATAGTATTTCAAGTGGTACACCATTTAATGCAAGTGTTAATCCAACCACAACAACCAATTACACACTTACATCTGTAACTGATGTAAATGGATGTAACCGTACAACAGGATTTACAAATGCAGCAGCAACCATAACCGTAAATACGCCTCCAGTTGTTACAATTACAAACAACTCAAGTGGTGCGACCATATTAACTTGTTTGCAACAAACGATAAGTTTATCAGCAAGTCCTTCAGGTGCAGGCTATTCAGTTTTGTGGAGTAATGGTTCTACCAATGCAAGTCAATTAATAACTACTCCTGCAACATATTCCGTAACTGTAACTCAAACCAGCACTTCATGTTCGGCTACATCAGCAAATGTTGTCATTACACAAAATGCAAATGAACCAACAGGTTCAGGTTTGCTGGGTACTTACTATATTCCCAATGGTGGAGCATCTTGTAGAAACTTTGCATCAATTAGAAATGCAGTTGATACTTTAAATAAATGGGGTGTTTCTGGTAATGTTATTATTAATGTAGCCGCAGATTATACCGAAACTTCAACCCGTAGATTGGATTTAGGCAGTGTTTTATTAAATGCAAATACTGCATTGGGAAGAACAATAACGTTTAAGAAAAATGGAGTAGGAGCAAATCCAATTATTACAACAGGTGCTTCTTCTTATGTTGGAACAAAATTACCAACAGACCAAACACCTGATGGTATGTGGAGTTTGAGTGGGGTAGATTATGTAACAATAGATGGAATAGACTTAGTAGATGCTAACACCACTACCACCGCTGCAGCATTGATGGAGTATGGATATGGATTGTTTAAAGGTTATGATACTACTGGAGTAACTACTTCAGCTGTAACCACAACTACGATAAACGTTAGAAACACATCAAGAATTACTGTAGGCGCTACAGTTAGTGTAATCTCTGGAACAGGTGCATATGCAGCCGGAGTTACAGTAGCTTCTGTTATAAATGCAACAAGTTTTACCACATCAACAACTCCTAGTATAACAATTCAACCAGGAGCTGTTATAGCATTTAGCACAGCCAATGATGGTGCACAAAATAATACCATTAAAAATTGTGTGATAACCCTAAACAAAGCAAATAATACAACAGGCACTATCCCTGTATTAACAGGTTCGGTAGGTATTGCTTCATACAACTCAATTGTGAATGTAGCCACAACAGCATTAACACCATCTACAATTGATGGAGGGAATTCAAGAAATAAATTTTATTCCAATACCATTTCCAATTGTAGTATAGGAATCGGACTTAGTGGATATACGGGTACCAATGCCGGACGTGATACACTGAACGATGTGGGAGGTTCATCATTATCAACAGGTAATACCATTACCAATTTTGGAGGCACTGGCTTGGTAAATGAAGTAAATGGAATTCGTTTGCGAGGCCAATTTGATGTAAACGCATCTTATAATACCATCAATAATAATAATGGTGCTACAGCTAATCCATCTGGAGCTATTGTTCGTGGAATTTATGGAGAATCTGGAGTAAGTGCCGATACTACTAACATAACGTATAATAATATAACCATAAATAATGGTAGTACACAAAGCGCATATGGAATTGATAATTTAATTGGCAATATCATTTTAAATGGAAATGGCGTAAATATCAGTAATAATATCATTACTGGTACCAATGGTAGTCAAACTGCTGGTAATTTTTATGCTATCAACAGTACTGCTGCAGTTGCCAATTTAAATATGAGCAATAATACAGTACAAGACATGACGATGAGTGGATCTGGAGAGTGGCGTGGCGTATATAATGGTGGTGGTTGTACAATAGTTAATATGAGTGGTAATATCATACAAAATAATACCTTAAATAATAGTGGTACTGCCATTACAACATATGGCATATATTCAGCTATTACCGCATTAGTTTCATTATCTGCAACAATTAACAGTAACGAAATAAAAAACAATAGTTTTTTACGAACTCCAACTGCTGGATCGTTAATTTATATGATTGGTTTTGCTGGCACTACAAATTGTGCTGTAAACATGAATAATAATAACATAACAAATAATGCTGTTAACAATACTGGAACAACAGCTGCTACACTTGAAATTGCAGGATTTAATTTAGGAGGTACTTCAACTTATTCATTGGATAACAATACAATATCTAATTTAGGAATCAATGTAAATGCTGCATCAACATCTATAATGACTATCAGTGGTATAAGGGCTCTTACTGCAATACCAAGTGAAACATATACCAATAACTCAATAAATCAAATTTATTTAAAAGGTTCTTCTACTTCAACAGCAGTGAATGTTATTAATGGTATTTATACAAATACAACTAGTGGTACAAAAACTATTACAAACAACAACATCAACACATTATATGCTAATGCAGGATATACTGCAAGTATTACTGCCATAAGAAATAACACAGGACTCACTGTGAATATCATTAAGAATAAGATTTATGGTCTTTACCCAGGTCAAAGTGCTACACCAGGTTCTATTGCAAAAGGTATTGCTGTGGCATCTTTATCAACAAATGGGGTTGCCAATGTTTATAATAACTTTATATCAATAGATTTAACTACAGGAGTTCCTTCTGTAGCTTCAGGAACAGCAATAAACACTGGAGCTGTAAATACAGATGGAATCCGCGGAATTGATTTGACTTCAATTGTAGCTTTGGCTTGTTCATTAAATATATATAACAACAATATTCGTTTGGCAGGTACAGGTACTTCATTTTTTGCATCAAGTGGTATTTTTCAAAGTAATTTGTCAAACGCAACTTATATGAACCTGACTTTAAAAGGTAACATTATCAGTAACCAATGTACAACTGTTGGTGGTGGTTTAATTGTTGCTTTTAAAAGAAATGCAGCTGCACTTACAAATTATTCTACTTCCTCAAATTATAATTCATTTTTTGCAGGTACTCCTTCTACCACGAATTTATTGTACTTTGATGGAACCAATTCTGAGCAAACAATTGCTGGTATGCGTACACGTTTAGGTGCGGAGTCTGGATCAATTTCTGCTCAACCTACATTTGTTGCACCTGCAACCGGAGACTTACACATTACCGCTTGCGTACTTAGCAACAGTAGTTTTGAAAATGTGGTGGTGGGAACGCCTTTATTTGCTACAGATTATGATGGTGATACCAGATTAGATCCATCGGATATCGGTGCAGATGAAATATCGAGTGGTGCGGGTAAAGTAAATAGAGATTCTAGTGTTTGTAGCGGAAGTAATGGTGCTACTTTAACTTTAACAGGATCAGTTGGCGTAACAAGTATTACCAGATGGGAGCAATCCACTGATGGAGGAACCAGCTGGACAACAATAGCCAATACCACAACTAGTTATGCATATTTAAACCTTACTCAATCCACTTTATTCAGAGCAATAGTAAATACAGCTTCTTGTACGAATGTAAGTTCTGGTGCAGCAACCATAACAGTAAACTCAGCACCATCAATAACAGTACAGCCGAGTACGCTTGCACAAAGTACTTGTTTGAATACTGCTTTTGCACCATCAACAGTATCTGTAACCACATCTGCTTCAAGTCCTACATATCAGTGGTTTAGCAATTCAACAAACAGTAATGCTGGAGGTACATCAATTCCTACTGCAACTGCTGCGTCTTATACTTTGCCAAATAATTTGGCGGGCACAACATATTATTATTGTACTGTAACGAGTGGTGTTTGTCCTACCACAAGTGATGTATCCGCAGCTATGACAGTAAATACATTGCCTACAATTACATTAACTGATAATTTAGCCGATTCAGTTTGCTTTAGTACTTCTGCTCAAAACTCAGTATTAGAGTTTACAGGAACAACCAATGGAGCAAATCAGTATAGTATTACCTGGGTTGCTACACCATCCAATAGCTTTGCCGCTGTATCAAATGCTACTTTGCCAACATCACCAATTACAATTGTGGTTCCAGCAAGTACAACAGCTAGCTCAACATACACAGGAAACATTTCTGTAAGAAATTCAACCACAGGTTGCTCGAGTGCAGCATCAACTTCATTTACAATTAAGGTGAAATCTTTGGTTGCTGTTGGTAATCCTCCAAATACTTCATATACCACTTGTTTGAATTCAGCATTTACAACAACAACAGTTTCTGTTTCGTCTACTTCACCTTCACCTACATATCAATGGTTTAGTAATACATCAAACTCAAATGTTGGAGGTACAAGTTTAGGTTCGGCAAATGGTGCACAAACAAATACATACTCGCCTCTATCAAATGTGGTAAGTTCTTTATATTACTATGCAGTCATTACAAGTAACGGATGTTCGGCAACTACTAATCCTTCTGGTTTATGGTCTGTAACGACAGGTCCAACTTCAGGAGCTTTGAGTGGAACGTATTATATACCAACAACTAGTTTAAATGATTGTAAAGTATTCTCAACTATAGCAGCAGCTGTTACCTATTTAAATGCAAATGGGGTATCAGCATCTGTAGTATTTAAAGTAGCTCCGGGATATACCGAAACATTGACCAGCTCATTGGCTTTGGGTAGTGCTACTTTAAATAATACCACATCTACCAAAACAATTAGATTCGAGAAAAATGGTGCAGGAACAAATCCTTTGATTACGGCATATACTGGAGGAACGGCAACATCAACATCTACCACACCAGATGGTATATGGAGTTTGCGTGGGGTGGACTATGTTACCATTGACGGAATTGACATCAGAGAAAATGCAAGTAATACCACTGCTGCATCTCAAATGGAATATGGTTATGGTTTATTTAAATTAGGTGTGGCTGATGGTGCTCAAAATGACACGATTAAAAACTGTACCATTACTTTAAATAAAAACAATACTACTTTATCTACTAATTTCTTCAACGGAGCTACGGGTATTGCTTTGACAAACGCTACTGCAATTGATGCAAATACTTTATTGACACCTACAAACGTTACGGGTGCAAATTCTAACAATACATTTATATCTAACACCATTAGCAATGTAAATGTGGGTATAGGTTTGATAGGTTTTGCAGCAAATGATCAAGCATCTTTTGCGGATGTAAATAACTTAGTGGGTGATACCATTACTTCATCGAAAGGGAATTCAATTACCAATTTAGGTGGAGGTACTACTTCAAACAATACTGAAGTTTCTGTAGGTGTTTTGCTTAAAAATCAACTGAATGCTTTAATAGGTTACAACACCATTACCGGTGCTGGTCATGCAGAAGATCAATATGGTGTTAAATCCGATAACACAGTAGGTACAGCTAGTATTGTAATCAAGCAAAACAACATCAGCATTACAGGAGCAGCGGATAAAAAATATGCTGGTATTGAAAACAATACAGGAGGAGGTACTTCATCTATCATAAATATCACAAACAATACATTGAATGTGAAAATTCCAAATGGTGTCACTACTACCGTTGCAGCATCTGTAACTGGAATTAAAAATGGATCAACACTTACGCCTGGTACAATCAATATTAGTAACAATAGCTTTACCAATAGTACAATGGCTGGTGCAGGTAAATGGATAGGAATCTATAATACAACCAATGGCAATAGTGTACCACTTGGTGTTATTACAATGAACAACAATACCATTTCTGGAAATACAATATTAGCAACAGGTACATTTATTGGTTTACAATCTGATGCGAATGTTTATGGTACACAAACGATCAATACCAATATAATCAGTAATAATTCAAAAACCATTTCTGGTGTTACTGAATTAAGTTGGATAAGTCAAAAACCTTCAAGTGTTACCAACTGCGGTAATCTAAACATTCAATACAATAATATAGAAAACAATGATGTATTGGTGGCTTCAGGAAATGCGAGTAGTGTAAATGTTTATGGTGTTTTCTCAGGTGGATCTAAAGCAGGAGCTACATTTAGTTTTAGTGCAAATACAATACGTAAAATTAGTTTGAAAGATATCAATTCAACTAATGTTGGCAAGTTATGGGGATTAAATACAAATTCAACTTTAGGAACTGCAACAACTGAAACTATTGCGGATAATAAAATAAGCAACTTGTTTTTAACGGCTGCTGCGGGAAGTTCTGCTACGCATACAATAGTAGGGGTGCAGTTGGGCGGACTAACAACTTCAACATCTACAGCTCGAAATGTCTTCCTAAACAGAATAGATAGTATCTATGTAAGAAATAATAATGATGCTACTGCATATAATTCAACGGTAACAGGTATTTACATTCCAGTAGGAACTGGCGTAACATCAATGTATACCAATAGGGTAGCACATTTAGTTCCTTTTGGCTCAGCTGGTATTGCTCGTGGATTCTGGCTTGGAACATCTCCATCTAGTGGAACGCCTGTTAGTATTTATAACAATATGATTGAAATGGATATGACCCAGGCATTTGATGGGGCTTCATCTTCTTCGTTAAACAACGGTGATGCTGTTAGAGGTATTGATATTACTGGTGGAGTTGGAGGTACTCCATATAATATTTCATTCAATACAATAAGAATTGGTGGAACAGGAGGGGCAAGTTTTGGTACTTCCGTTGTAGATATGAATATAAATAATCCAATATACACATTTAGAAATAACGTGTTTGTAAATAAAGCGACTCCAGGTGCATCAGGAAATGTAGCCATATTAAGGGCCTCAGCTAACCAGTTAACAGCAAATACAAAATATAGTACATCATCTAGCAACAATGCATATTATGCTGGAGCTGTAGCTTCTTCTAATTATTTGTATTATGATGGATCGAATAATTTTCAAACATTGTCTTCTTTACAATCAAGTTCTAGGGAATTGAATTCAGTAGAACTTTTGGATCCATTGTTTGCACGTTCATCAGACAATCAGGATAGTTTGCACATGAATGGAAATTTAAACTGTGCATTTAATGGAACAGGTATTGATATAGCAGGGATATCAACAGATATCGATGGAACTACAAGATTATCACCACCTGATATGGGAGCTGATGAGTTTAATACCACTGGAGGAATTGGTCAATGGGCTGGTGTAAATACAAATTGGAATGATGGTATAAACTGGTGTGGAAGCGTACCAAATTCAAATACTAATGTAACCATCGCTAATGGTAAACCCAATTATCCAATTATTGACAATACAACAACTCCTGTTGCTTATGCAAAAGACTTAACAATCGGAAGTGCGGCTACCATAAAAATATTAAGTGGAGGCAAGTTGAATATTTATGGAAACATTACTAATGCTGGTTCGGGTAATGTGGATGCTAAATTGGGTACCATTGAAATGGCAGGAGCTTCAGCACAAACCATTCCTGCAAATTTATTTGGCAATAATAATTTGAGAAATTTAGTTATAAACAATTCAACCATAACACTTGCAGGCCAATTGAATCTTTTAAACAAATTATCATTTACAGGCAGTAATAGAACTTTTGCAACAGGAAGTTTCCTTACGCTAAAATCTAATGATACCTTAACAGCAAGTGTAGCAGATATTACTAATGCAGGAAACAGCACAGGTAATACAATTACAGGAAATGTAAGTGTAGAAAGATTTATATCGAATCTTAAAAATGGTACAAGAACTTTGAAAGCATGGCGTTTATTGTCTATGCCAACAACGCATAATCTTCAAACAATCAAACAAGCTTGGCAGGAAAATGGTGATTCAACAACTATTTTCAACCCTAATCCAGGATTTGGTGCACAAATCATCACAAGATTTGGTGGAACCAATGCTGCAGCAAGAGCATTGGGATTTGACTCTTACAATGCCAATGGAGGATCATTAAAAACATTTAATATCAATACACAAGCTTGGGAAGAAGTGGCAACTACCAATGTTGCGTTTGATGCTCAAAAACCATACGTTTTATTTGTAAGAGGTAGTAGAGCGAAAACATTGTTTACCGATACGCCTGATACAACCGTATTAAGAGAACGTGGTGCTTTAAATCTAGGAGATTTCACTATTTCTAATTTGCCAACTTCTGCAAATAAATTTGCTTCAATTGTAAATCCATATGCAAGTGCAATTAGATTACCTGCAACACGCAGTGGATTTAAACCTTTCTATTATTTGTACGATCCACGCATTGGCGTAAATGGAGGTTGGATTACAGTTGCTCAAGATGGAACTAGTGCTTATAATGGCGGTAGCTATACAAATGGCAACTTCAATATCCAATCTGCTCAAGGGTTTATTATTGAAACGAATTCAGGTAATCCTTCAATGACCATTAAAGAAACCGATAAAATTGATGGTAGTGCATCTGTTCAAAGAGAAAATAGAAATCAACAGAAATTCTATACAAGATTATACAAAGTACAAAATGGAACTGCAGACTTGTATGATGGGGTATTAAATAGATTTGATGAAGGATATAGCAATGAGGTGGATGATGAAGACGGAACCAAATTTACTAATACCACAGAAAATTTTGCGATTGTTAAAAATGACAAATTAATTTCTATTGAATCTAGAAAAGCATTGACTGAAAATGATACTATTTTCTATAAAATGAATCAAATGCGTGTTGCTAATTATCGTTTTGAATTCATTCCAGAAAATATCGAATCATTTAACGTGCAACCATATTTGGAAGATAAGTATACCAACACTTTAACACCGATTAGCTTATCAGAAAGATCAACGTTTGATTTTGCAGTAAATACTAACGTAGGTGCGTATGCGTCTGATCGTTTCCGAATTATTTTCAAGCAATTGCGTCCTTTGCCAGTAACGTTTGTGGACGTTAAAGCAACAAAACAAAAAGACCATATTAATGTTAACTGGAAAGTGGAAAACGAAATTAACATTCGTGAATACGCAGTAGAGAAATCTGCAAATGGTGTAAACTTTGTAAAAGTAGGAACTGTGTCAGCATCAGGAATAACTGAATATGCACACGTTGATGAATCTCCATTTGCTGGAATTAATTTTTATCGTATTCGCAGTATGGGTGTTGCCGGAGAAGTGGCGTATAGTAAAATTGTAAAAGTTTCTTATGAGGCAGAACCAATGATTTCGATTTATCCAAACCCAATTAAATCGGATAGAAAAGCAACCATTAGTTTTAAAAATGTTATTGCTGGACGTTATACATTAAAACTAACCAACAACCTTGGTCAAGTGTTTATGCGAAAAGTAATTCAGCATGATGGAGTTACTACTCAATACGATTTCACATTAAGTAAATCGGTGATAAATGGTAACTATACTTTAGAAATAATTGGACAAGACAATAAAAAAACAAGTCTTAAGATTTTGTTTTAAACTAATAACGCTTAAATTTGTGAACAAGTAATTTTAAAGATGAAAAATAAATTAAGAATTGCCTTTGTAGGAGTTGCTTTGCTTGTATTAACTATTGGAATTAATTTCGACTCAATAGCACAAGATCCGCCACCACCCGATGAATGTGTAGATCCATTAGATCCAGCTTGTCCTATTGATGGAGGGTTGGTAGTATTAATTGCAGCAGGAATTGGAATTGGTGCAAAAAATGCAAGAAGAAAAAAATAATTAATTAAACAAAATCAATTTACAGAAAGACATGGAGAAATCCATGTCTTTTTTTATTTGCAATCAATTCATTGAAAAATTGAAATAAAAGAATTTATTTTTATGAATTTAGAGTTTTTAAAATGAATGGATGAAAGTGAGTATCATATAATATTTAAACCATTAACTTCTTTATTTTGAATATCGAAATCAATCGATTTAAAAATTGGCAAAGTAGTTTTTTTTAATGAAATTTGTTTAATGTTCAATGCTATATTCAAGTAGCTATAAATATTATGACAAAGCCTCAATTTTACTCATTTTTCTTTGATAAATACAAACGGATAATACCATATCTGCTTTTATATATCGTAATTGCATTATCTCAATCTTGTACTGTACCAAAGAATACAACTTATTTTAATAAATTAGTAAGAGATACGATTATTCAGACAAATTTAATCGAGCTTCCAGAAGTTGCTATTAAAAAAAATGATTTACTGGGAATTTCAGTGAGTAGTTTAAATAAAGAATTGGATGAAAAATTCAATCAAACTGCAATGATAAAATCTGGTTTCCAATTTGGCGATGGATTTTTAGTGAATGAAAATGGAAGCATTAATATTCATTTTTTAGGATTTGTTCAAGTTGAAGGTTTAACAAGAAATCAACTTAGAGAAAAACTTGAAAAAGAGTTGACGCCTTTTCTTAAAGAACCAATTGTATCTGTTCAGTTTTTAAATAAAAAAGTTACAGTTATGGGGGAAGTAAAAGCTCCTCAAGTTGTTTTTTTAACTGAAGAGTATACTCCATTAATAGATGTTTTGGTTAAGTGTGGTGATTTAGGAAAAGATGCTTTTGTTAATGACATTATTATCATAAGAGATTCAATCAATTTTAAGCAAGTGAAACATGTGAATCTCGAAGATCATGCTCTACTAAGTTCTTCTTGGTATTATGTAAAACCCAATGATGTTATTTATGTAAAATCAGACTTAAGTAAAACGTATAAAGAGGAAAGGATGAGATCTGCACAAATCTTGGTTTCACTTGGTGTATCTGTGTTCTCGTTAATCATCATCATTTTGAATTCCCTCATTAAATAATTTTAATACATCTGCATGAACGAAGAATTTGAAAAAGTACAGAAAAGTAATGATGGGATTTTAACTCAAATTATTTTTCGTTATTTACCTTTTTGGCCAATATTTGTTTCTATAGCAACTGTTACACTTATTGTATCAATTGTTATGCTTCGATCTCAAACAAAAATTTACGTTGCATCCTCCAAAGTTTTATTGAAAGACCCTCAAAAAGGAGGAAGCGATTCTAAAGTATTAGAAGCATTAAATATTTTTAGCGAAAAAAAAATTGTTGAAAATGAATTGGTCGTACTGAAATCTTCTTCATTAATGGAAGAGGTGGTAAAAGAACTAGATTTATATGCTTCAGTTTTTAATGAAGGTAGGGTTCAGGTTGAATCACTTTATGGAAGTGATGCTCCGGTATATTTTATTGCTCAAAACAAAGACAGTATTGAATCCAGCGGTAAATTTTTTTTTAAAATTGATTGGAAAAATAATAAACTAGAAATTGATGGTAGAAAGATTGCATTTTATGAGGATTTTAAAATAGGCAATACCAAATATAAAATTCAACCAAACTTAAATTATAATAAAGATCTTTCTGGTAAGAATTATTTTGTCGTTTTTAATTCTATCAAATCAACCGCAGCAGGAATTATCGGATCTATAAAAGTTGCCCCTATTAGTTATGCATCCACTGTAATTGATGTAAAAATAGAAACCCCATTACCTCAAAAAGGAATTGATATTTTAAACAGACTTTTTGAAGTTTATAACAAGGCTGGAATTGATGATAAAAATCAAATTGCCACTAAAACATTAAACTTTATCGAGGATAGATTAAACACCGTTATTAATCAACTAGATAGTGTAGAAAAAAATATTGAGCAATTTAAAACAAGAGAAGGCGGTTTAGAATTGGGTGAACAAGCCACAACTTTTTTTGAAAACGTTAAAGAATTAGATAAAGCAAATAGTACACTTGATTTGCAATTACAACTTTTAAAAGATGTGTCTAATTACATTAATAATAAAGGGAAAAAAACAGGTACTGTTCCATCATTAATTTTATTAAATGACGAAACCCTCAGGGGTTTGTTGAATCAATTGTATGCTGCAGAATTTGAATTGGATCAAGCAAATGCTTCATCTGGTAAGCAAAGCAACATTGTATTATTGGCTACAGAAAAAGTAGAAAAATTAAAAGGTAGCATTAGAGAAAGTTTAGGAAACTTACAAAGCAATTTACTTACTCAAAAGCGCATTAATGAACAAAATATTTTAACGAATAAACAATTATATACTTCTGTTCCTCAAAAAGAACGCGCACTTTTGGAAATAAGCAGGCAACAAGCCATTAAAAATAATATCTACACTTATTTACTTCAAAAAAGAGAAGAAACTGCATTGTCCTCAGCATCAACTAGCGCCGATCTTAGGGTTTTGGAACGAGGTTCATTTAGTGGACCAATCAGTCCAATAGCAAGCACTTATTATTGGTCTGGGTTTTTAATCGGATTGATCATTTTCATTCTCTATGTTCAACTATACGAGCAGTTAAATAATCGTATAATGTTTAGAACAGAAATTGAAAAACGAACAAAAGTTCCAGTAATTGGAGAAATTGTACAATCTAAAAATAGGGAAACTATTGCAATTACAGAAGGCAAAAGAACTGTTATTGCAGAACAATTCAGGGCTTTGCGCACTAACCTCAATTTTATGGGGTATAACGAAAAAAACAATGTACTGTTGGTAACTTCAAGCATATCAGGAGAAGGAAAAAGTTTCGTTTCATTGAATTTAGCAATAAGTTTAACCTTAACAGGAAAAAGGGTGGCTTTGTTAGAAATGGATTTAAGAAAACCGAAGTTGAGCAAACTGCTAGGTATGAAAAGAGATATCGGAATTTCTAGTCATTTAGTTAATAAATCAACTATTGATGAAATTATAAAACCTACTCAATTTAATAATTTATTTTTATTAGGTTCTGGGCCAATTCCTCCTAACCCAACTGAGCTGATTAGCAAGACAGAATTTAAAGATATGATTGAGTATCTAAAAGAAAAATTTGATTATGTAATTATTGATACCGCTCCAGTTGGCCCAGTAACAGATGCACAACTTTTATCAGATTATGCAAATCTTACTTTGTTTATAATCAGACATAATCATACGCCTACCGTTTTCGTAAAAATGATTGAAGGATTTAATGCTGAAAAGAAATTTAATAACATGTGTATTGCGTTTAATGGCATTAAACCTAGAGGGATATCTTTATTTAATTATGGTTTTGGCGGATATGGTAACGGTTATGGATATGGTTATGGATATGGTTATGGATATGGTTATGGTTATGCATATGGGAAAGCCGATACCAGCTATTATTTAAATGACGACAATACACCTGGTTTTAAAAACATAAAAGATATTGGATTATTTTTCTTGCGTTTGTTCAAAAGAAAATAAATCAAAATAAAACATAATTAAAACACATTAATCGTCTTTATTTACAGTTTTCACTGTAACTGAGGACTAGCGAAGCTTTGTCTTTTATACAAGAAAATGTCAACTGGTACGTCGTGTACACCCGACCTAGATGGGAGAAAAAAATTGCTACATTGCTAGATAATCGTGGCATAGAAAATTATCTGCCATTAAATAGAGTAGTTAAACAATGGAGTGATCGAAAGAAAATAGTACAAGAACCTTTATTCAAAGGATACCTTTTTATAAAAATTGCAGAGAAACAAAAATGGGACATAAAATTAGTTGATGGAATATTAAATTATGTTCATTGGTTAGGTAAACCTGCAATCGTAAAAGAGTCGGATATTATTAATATAAAAAAGTTCTTACAAGAATTTGAAAATATTGAAGTTTTTGATAAGCCCTTACAAAAAGGCGATGAAGTAATAGTACAACAAGGCATAATGATGAATTATAAAGGAATAGTTTTGGAAGTTTTAAATAATAAAGCCATTGTTAATATAGACAGCATGGGCGTTAAATTAAATGCAACTTTTGATTTAAAAAAATTACAAACTATTTAGATTTCTTTCATAGGTCACTTTTGATTTTTTACTTTTTATTTTTTAATTAAATGAAACTATCAGACAAAATTTATGTTGCTGGACATAATGGGTTAGTTGGCAATGCCATTTTGAATCTGCTTCAAAATTTAGGTTATTCAAATATTATCACAAGACGATCTAAAGATCTAGACCTAAGAAATAAAGGATTAGTAGATGAATTTTTTAAAAATGAAAAGCCTCAATATGTATTTTTAGCTGCAGCTAAAGTAGGTGGCATTCATGCAAATAATACTTATCCAGCTGAATTTTATTTTGATAACATTTCAATTCAAAACAATGTTATTCATGCTGCATATGTAAACCATGTTGAAAAATTATTGTTTTTAGGAAGCAGTTGCATTTATCCCAAAAACTCACCACAACCCATTTCTGAATCGTATTTATTAAACGGTTTTTTAGAACCAACAAATGAATCATATGCGATTGCTAAATTAGCTGGAATTAAAATGTGTCAGGCCTATCGACAACAATATGGATGTAATTTCATTAGTGTTATGCCTCCTAATTTATATGGCCCAGGTGATAATTATGATTTAGAAAACGCACATGTTTTACCTGCTTTATTGAGAAAATTTCATGAGGCTAAAGTAAACAATGCTGAAACTGTTACCGTTTGGGGTTCGGGTAAACCATTGAGAGAATTTTTGTATGTTGAGGACATGGCATTGGCCTGCCATTTTTTAATGAAGAATTATAATTTAAAAGAAATTATAAATGTGGGAACGGGTGTGGATCATTCTATTTTAGAATTGGCTGAAATTGTAAAAAAAGTTACCGGATTTTATGGCGAAATTATTTTAGATGCAAACAAGCCTGATGGTACGCCACGTAAATTGTTGATGGTAGATAAAATAAACGCTTTAGGTTGGTTTGCAAAAATGGATTTAGAATCAGGTCTATCAAAAACATATGAAGATTTTAAAGCTAATTACGAATTTTATATTTCAAAGAAACAATTTTCATCTCAAGGGGTATAAATGTGTAGAATAGCAGGTATCGTTAATTTTAATTGGAGTACTGAAAAAAATCAGCAAACAGTTGAAAAAATGTGCAATTTGCTATTCCATGGCGGACCTGATGATGGCGGAATATATACTTCCGAAAACGGTGCATTGGTATTAGGCAATAGAAGATTGGCATTGGTTGATTTATCTCAAGCCGGACATCAACCGATGCATTATCAAAATCGTTTTACCATTACTTATAATGGGGAACTGTATAATTATCTTGAATTAAAAAATCAACTTGTACAATTAGGACATCAATTCTCAAATCATACGGATACAGAAGTTATTCTAGCCGCATTTGATGAATGGAATGTTCATGCTTTTGAAAAATTTAATGGCATGTATGCATTTGCGTTATATGACCAATTAAACGAAATGCTATATGTGGTTAGAGATGCAGTGGGTATTAAGCCTTTATATTATTCTTTTAAAGACGAACAATTTGTATTTGCTTCAGAAGTGAATGCATTAAAAAATGTTGATTTTAATTGGATTAAAAATGAACATTGGCCTGTATTTTTAATGGCTTATGGACATATTCCAGAACCATATACTACAATAAAAGAAATTTATAGTTTACAAAAAGGCAGCTTCATCAAATATGATTTAAGAAATCGAAAACATTCAATCCAATCATATTCTTTTTTTAGTTTTAGCCAACAAATAAATCATGGTGATAATCTAAACAATTTAATAAGAAATCAAATTGAAAATGCGGTGCAATCGCAACTTGTAGCAGATGCACCTGTTGGTGTTTTTTTAAGTGGTGGAATTGATTCCAGCATTTTAGCGTTGCTCTCAGATCAGTATAAAAAAGAAGGCATACAATCCTTATCAATTTACTTTAATGAAAACGAATATTCTGAAAAAAAATATCAGGATATAGTTATGAATAAATTAAAAGGAGAAAAGCATCAATTTTTAATCACAAAAAATGATTTTGAAAAGCAACTTCCCAATTTTTTTAATTCGATGGATTTGCCAAGTTGCGATGGGATAAATACTTGGTTTATTAGTAAGTATGCTAAAGAGCTTGGTTTGAAAGCAGTATTGTCAGGCATTGGCGCGGATGAATTATTTGGAGGTTATCCCTCTTTTCGAAGAATGAATTTTGCGCGTAAACTAAGTTTGATGCCCAACTCGATGCTGCAATTGTTTAAGAAAAATACTAAAAAGCCATTTAATCGAATTTCATATTTATCAATGGATGGCATAAAAGGAATCTACCTTTTTATGCGTGGTCATTACAATGTACATGAAATTGCTACATATTTAGAAGCCGATGAACGTGATATTTGGAACATCATAAACGACAATCCAATGTTGGGTGATGTAAAACAATTGCCATCTCAAAATCAAGCGAGTTGGATGGAATTTAATTTGTACATGCAAAACCAATTGTTAAAAGACGCAGATGTGATGAGCATGGCGCATGGTGTTGAAATTCGAGTGCCATTTTTGGATAAAAATTTAATAAAAAAAGTATTTAGCATTAACGCAAAAGTTAAATTTTCAGGACAGTTGCCAAAACATTTGCTGATTGATTCTTTTAAAGATATTTTGCCTGAACAAGTTTGGAATCGTAAAAAAATGGGATTTGGTTTTCCTTTTTCAAATTGGATGAAAAACAATCAATACCTAGAAGATCTAATGCAAGACAGTAATAAAAATACGAAGCAATATTACCATGAATTCAAAAATGGAAATTTGCATTGGTCGCAAATGATGTCGTTGATGATTATGAAAACCAGGAATGAAGCATAAAAGCATTTTATTTTTAACATTAAGAATATTTTCAGCAACCGGAGGCATTGAAAAAGTTTGCAGAATTTTTGGTAAAGCTTTATTTGAAAATACGTTTAGTGGAAATTGTAGCTTGGAAATTTATTCATCTCATGATTCATCAAATCAAGCAGAAGACAATGTTTATTTTACATCGGATTTTTTTAGTGGTTTTGAAAATAAGCGTTTGACATTTTTAAATGCTGCTTTTTGTAAAGGATTAAAATCGGATGTGGTGATATTAAGCCATATCAATCTTTTGCCTATTGGTTGGTTAATTAAACTGTTTTCTCCTAAAACAAAATTGCTCATGTTGGCACATGGAATTGAGGTATGGTCTTTACCATTAGGCATTAAAAAAAAGATGCTTGGTTCTTGCGATGAGATTTTATGTGTTAGTCAATTTACAAAGGACGAAATGATTAAACTTCATGGAGGTGATTCAAAAAAATATAAAGTATTAAACAATTGTTTAGATCCATTTCTTCCAATACAAAACAAGCAAATTGACAAGGCGGAATTAAGGAAAAAACACGGGTTTAAGCCGATTGACAAAATACTTTTCACTTTAACAAGAATGGATGCTACGGAGCGTTATAAAGGTTACGATAGAGTATTGCAAGCGATGTCATTATTAATACACGAAATGCCCAATTTGAAATACATTATTGGTGGAAGTTATGATGAAATTGAAAAGAATAAAATTGATACTTTGATTTCAGAATTGGGTTTAATAGATAATGTAGTTATTACTGGTTTTATTCCAGATGAAGATTTGAAAGATTATTTTATGTTGTCGGATGTATATGTAATGCCCAGTTACAATGAAGGATTTGGAATAGTATTTATTGAAGCGATGTATTATGGACTTCCCGTAATTGCAGGAAATAAAGATGGTTCAGTTGATGCCTTACTAAATGGAAAACTAGGAACGCTTATTGATCCAATGGATATAGAAGCTTTGAAAAATGCAATCAAGCATAATTTTGAAAACTCAAAAATTAAAAAAGTAGACAATGAGGTTTTGATGGCAAATTTTGGATATGATGTATACAAGGAAAAGCTACGTGTAATTTTAAATTAACAAATGAAGACTACAAGATCTAATAATGAAGATTGGGATTTGGTTTTAGAATCAGGAAGAGCCGATAGACATTATTGGAAAGACTTATGGCGTTATAGAGAATTATTCTATATTCTAAGTTGGAGAGACATTAAAGTGCGATACAAGCAAACAGTGTTAGGAGCAGCATGGAGTATCATTAGGCCCTTACTGACAACAATAATATTTACCATAGTATTTAGTAAAATAGCCAAACTCGACAATCCTGGAAATGCACCTTATGCATTAATGGTATTTGCAGGAATGCTACCTTGGCAGTTTTTTAGTAATGCATTAAGTGAGTCTAGTAATAGCTTAATTGGTAATGCAAATCTCATCACTAAAGTATATTTTCCTCGACTCATTATTCCAGCAAGCTCTGTAATTACAAGTTTGGTAGATTTTGCTATTTCTTTTATGATATTAATTGTAATGATGTTCTGGTATCATTATATCCCTTCTTGGCATATTGTTTTTCTCCCAGTTTTTATCATACTTGCCTTTCTATGTGCTTTTGGAGTTGGATTATACCTTACCGCTGTAAATGTTAAGTATCGTGATTTTCGGTATATCATACCTTTCATCATTCAATTTGGTTTGTACATTACTCCTGTTGGTTTTAGTAGTTCGGTAATAGGAGAAAAATGGAAATTATTATATGCATTAAATCCAATGGTTGGTGTCATTGATGGATTTAGATGGTGTATTTTAGGCGATCCATTGAATTGGCGTTCATTCTTATTTTCATTTGTTGTAATTGTTATTTTTCTAATTATAGGCATTAGCTATTTTAGAAAAATGGAAAAATCTTTTGCAGATAACATTTAATTATTTAGAACATTGTCAAAAATTATAGAAGTTCGTGGGCTTTCTAAATCTTACATCCTAAATCATGAGGGTAAAGAAAGCTATACCGCTTTGAGAGATGTAATAGCTCAAAAAACAAAAAAGATATTTTCCTTTTCCAATTGGAAATCAACAAATAAAACCAAAGAAGAGTTTTGGGCGTTAAAAGATATTGATTTTGAAATTGAACAAGGAGATAGAGTAGGTATTATTGGCAGAAATGGGGCTGGGAAAAGTACATTGTTGAAAATTTTATCCAGAATTACAGAGCCTACAAATGGTTCCATTAAAATAAAAGGCCGCATTGCTTCTTTGTTGGAAGTTGGAACCGGATTTCATCCCGAGCTTTCTGGGAGAGAAAATATTTATTTAAATGGAGCGATTTTAGGAATGAGTAGAGCTGAAATCAAAAAGCATTTTGATGCAATTGTTGATTTTGCAGAGGTAGAAAAGTTTTTAGATACACCAGTTAAAAGATATAGCAGTGGCATGTATGTGCGTTTAGCCTTTGCCGTTGCTGCTCATCTTGAACCAGAGATATTAATCGTTGATGAAGTATTAGCTGTAGGCGATGCCCAGTTTCAAAAAAAATGTTTGGGTAAGATGGAAGATGTGAGTAAAAATGAAGGAAGGACTGTTTTATTTGTGAGTCATAATATGGGCGTGGTGTCAAAACTCTGCAATAAAGGGATCCTTTTAAATAAGGGTAAAATTGAAATTGATGGAGAAATCGATCACATTATTCAAAATTATGTCAACTTTAATAATCTGACTACAGAAGGTTATTATTACGATCAAACAAAAGCAAATGGAAAGTCGAATTTTATTAAAACTGTTGTTTTGAAAAATTCAGAAAATCATACTAAATCTGATTTTACGTTTAATGAAAAGGTAAGAATAGATTTTGTATTAAATATTGATGAAGAAATCCCAAATCTTCAAATTGGTATTGGTATTCAAGACAAGCTTCAAAATAGGGTATCAACAATTTTGAAATCGATTACATATTTCAATAAAAACGATAAAAATGAAATTCACGGTTTTGTGGATTTGCCTGCTAGTGTCATTGCACCAAATTATTATTCATTGGTAGTAGCAATATGGGCCAAGGATCTGGTAATAAATGATATTCAAGAAAATATTTGTCCTTTTAGAATTCATGATAATGGTTCTGATTTTGCATTATATGAAGGCTATGATTATGGTTCTGTTATATTAAATCCAAATTGGTATAATGCTTAAAAAAATCGTAAAGAAGATATCTTATTTTTTTTATAAAATTGGATACTTTGAATCCGTTAGAATTGAATCTGAAAAAAGACAAAAGCGATTAAATGAAATGGCTTTGATTGGAGAAAATGTATGGATTTCAAGCGAAGCTTCAATTTTAAATAACGCTCATCCAAAGGAAAAATTTAGAATAGGGAAGAATTCAAGAATAATGGGAAGTTTACTTTTGTTTGATTTTGATGGAGAAATTGAAATTGGGGAAGATTGTTTTATCGGTCCAAATACTAGGATTTGGTCCGCCAAAAAAATAAAAATTGGTTCTAGAGTATTGATTGCGCATAATGTAAATATTCATGATAATATCTCTCATCCTTTAGATGCCATCGAAAGGTATAATGAAAACGTACACTTCGTCAATACAGGCATTCATACAAAAACAGATATTAAGCCAGCAGAAATTATTATAGGTGATGATGTTTGGATTGGGTTTAATGCAACTATTATGAGAGGCGTAAAAATAGGAGAAGGGGCAATAATTGGAGCCAATACACTTGTTAAAGAAGATATTGCTCCTTGGACAGTTAATATTGGCAATCCATCTCGAGTAATCAGAACTATAGAGTCAAATAAATAAACAACAAATCGGGTACATTGAAAATTTTAATTTTAGGTTCTGAAGGTTTTATAGGTTCACATTGTGTTGCTCATTTTTCGAAAAGAAATCACCATATTTTTGGTGTTGATTTATTTGAACAGCCTTCAAAGGAATACACATATCGAAAAGTTTCAAGGTTGTCTTTTGAAATCGAAAACATCATTTCAGAAAATGATTTTGATTTAATCATCAATGCTTCAGGAAGTGGTAATGTTGGTTTATCAATGAACCATCCATTAATTGATTTTGAATCAAATTGTTTGGATTTGATTAAAGTATTGGATGCCATTAGAAAATTTAAACCCCAAGTCAAATTAATTCATTTGTCAAGTGCTGCTGTTTATGGTAATCCTAAAAAACTACCAATAAAAGAAACCGATGAATTAAAGCCATTATCTGCTTACGGGTGGCATAAACTTATTTCTGAAAATCTTTGTACAGAATATGTACAATTATATGGCTTAAATATATCAATTCTGAGGCCTTTTTCTGTTTATGGAAAGGGATTGAAAAAACAGATTTTTTGGGATGTCTATAATAAGTTGATCATTAATAATATTTCACTTGAATTAATGGGTACTGGCAATGAAAGTAGGGATTTTATCCATGTTAATGATCTAGTAAATGCCATCGAAATAGTTGCACAAAATTCTCCAATGATTGGTGATATTTATAATGTAGCCAGTGGTATTGAAACAGCAATTGAAAAAGCGATTAATATTTTTATCAATAGTCTTGATTTTAAAACAGTAATTCGTTTTAACACTCAAGTCAGAAAAGGAGATCCTTTAAATTGGTGTGCGGATATTTCAAAATTGAAATCTATTGGATTCGGATCGCCAATTTTAATTGAAGAAGGATTAGGTGATTTGTCTTCATGGTTTAAAAATTTAAATGGATGAGAATGGTTAAGAAAATCGCAATTCTAGCGCTAGGCGATGCAGGATGGCAGGGAGGGATTCAATACACAACAAATCTAATAAATGCACTTGATAAAGTAGAAAATAACAACGAAATAGAATTACATTTATTTAAAAAAGAATCACAGTTGTTTCCTGACCTTGCAGATTTTACATCTGTGAAAATTATTGTTCACCCCATTGAAAATGCTTTTAGATCAAATAATATTTTAAAGAAATTGTGGTGGAAAATCAATGAGACCATACTTGAAAATTTCGATCTTAGATTTGTTGATTGTTTTAAAAAAAATAATTTTGATTTTGTATTTCCTTCAAATATACCTTCGAAATATCGGAAAATAAATGTGGCATCTTGGATTGCTGACTTCCAATATCATCATTTTCCAAATGGGGCAAGTAAAAAAGTTACATCAAAAGCTGAACAATTAATTTCTGGAATAGCAAAAAACTCAAAAAAAATTATCCTTAGCAGTAATTTTTGCGAAAAAGATTGTCATCGACTTTTCCCAATTACAAAAGGTAAAACTTATGTGATGCCTTTTGCTGTTTATATTGATCCAAAAAATTTGAAAGAAATTGATTTAGATTGGGTTGTTAAAAAATATGATTTGCCTGAAAAGTATTTTATTGTTTCTAATTTATTCGCACCTACTAAAAATCATAAAGTGATTTATGAAGCTATGGGATTGTTGAAAAAAAAAGGCATCATCATTAATCTTGTTTGTACTGGAAATATAGTAGACTATCGAAACGAAAGTTATGCAAATGAAATCCTTCAAATGCTTACTGATTATAAAATCCGAAGTCAAGTTTTTCTACTAGGATTGATTCCAAGATTAGATCAATTGGCATTATACAGAAAAAGTACGGCGATGATACAGCCTTCTTTAAATGAAGGTTGGAGCACCTCTGTAGAAGAAGCTAAAGCGCTTGGAAAAGATATATTAACATCTGACATTGAAGTTCATAAAGAACAGATAATCGACAACCCATTTGAATTTGAATCCAATAATGCAGCGGATTTGGCTTTTAAAATTCAAACCATTTTACAAAATACAGAGAATATCACATTCCCTGATATTCAAAAAGAAAAGAGCGCATTTGAATCATATCAAATAAATGTAAAAAAATTCGGCAGACTTTTTTTAGAAATCGCAAATATTTAAATTATCCCAATTGATAAACGTTACAAAATCATTTCTTCCGCCAATAGAGGAATACAATTCATATTTACAGAGAATCTGGGAAAGCGGTCATCTTACCAATCATGGCCCTTTCGTTTGTGAATTAGAAGAAAAGTTAAAACAATTATTAGGCGTTAAGCATTTATTTTTTGTAAACAACGGAACCATTGCCATTCAGATTGCATTAAAAGCATTGGAAATAAAAGGTAAAGTTATTACGACTCCATTTTCATACGTAGCAACATCTGCTTCAATTGTATGGGAAAATGCTGTGCCTGTTTTTGCAGATATTTATCAAGATGACTTAACCATAGATGTAAACGAAGTAGAAAAATTAATTACTTCAGATACTACTGCAATTTTAGCTACACATGTATATGGAATTCCTTGTCATGTTAGAGAATTAGAACAGCTTGCAAAAAAGCATGAATTGAAAATTATTTACGATGCAGCTCATGCATTTGGTGTAGAATACGACGGAACCTCTATTTTGAATTTCGGAGATATTTCTACATTAAGTTTTCATGCAACTAAATTGTTTCATACTGTTGAAGGTGGCGCCATTGTTACAAATGATGATGAGTTGGCCCACAAAATTGCTTACATGCGAAATTTTGGCCACAATGGACAAGAAGCATTTTGGGGAGTTGGTATAAATGGTAAAGCTTCTGAATTTCATGCGGCAATGGGTTTATCGTTGCTTCCATATCTCGAAAAAATTATACATTCTAGAAAGGAAACATCTCTATTGTATAATAAGTTTTTTGAAGATTGTAATATAAATTTAGAAAGACCATCAATTAAAAACGCAAGTACCTATAATTATGCATATTTACCTGTATTGTTTAAAGATGAGGCACAGCTTTTAAAAGTAAGAGATGCATTAAATAAAGAAAACATTTTTCCTAGAAGATATTTTTATCCTTCATTGAACAATCTTCCATATGTTCAAAATAAAAATCTACCCATTACTGAAAATGTTGCTGTAAGGATTTTATGTTTACCTCTATATCATGATCTATCTACATTAGAAGTAAAAAAAATAGTTGACATTATTGTTGATAATTTGAGCTGATAATATTTATTATAATTTCGAATTTTTATGATTGAATTGCTCAAGTTTATTTACAGATACATTAAATATCCTCAACAGAGGAAAAAGGTATATTTAAACAAAAAAATAATTCCAATTCAAAACAAAGAAATTGAAATTCGATTTAAAAAAGACACAAGAAATTTAATCGTTTTTATGGTTCCGGGAGCTCAATGGGAGCATGGTAAAGAAAATATTTCAGGTGGACTAATTTCAATTTGTTCTTTGTTTAACGAAACAGAAAAATTAAAAGATATTCATAATGCTGAAGTCATTATGGTTACGCATAAAGAAGATGGACTTATTTGGGAATTCAAAAGTTTTGAAAATAATATTAAACTTTTCAGAATTGACCAGTTAAGAAACTACTTTACTAATTTAGATAATCTTCTCTTTCATTTACCAGAATTATTCATTTCAAGATTTATAGACACTTTCGGTAGCAAAAATATTAATTGGTTAAAGACTATTCCCAATGTTCATTTTAATATTATGAACCAGAATATTAGGTTAATGCCTGATGTTGATGTTATAAATGAATTAAAAAATTGGGCAAATAAAATCACGATTACCACTGCCCATCAACGTTATTGCACTAAAGATAAAAGGGACTTCTATGGTTTTCCATTACATAAATTTTCAGTTTGGATAAGTCCAGAGCAATATTTTTTTAAAAATAAAAATGAAAAAGAAAACTTAATGGTTGTTTCTCCTGATCCCCATCCTTTAAAAAATAAAATTCTCAATCGTATTAAAGATATCAAAGGATTAGAAGTTCGTATTATTGAAAATTTGACTTATGAGGCATATAAAGAACTCATCGCTAGGGCAAAATGGAGCCTAACATTTGGAGAAGGATTAGATGGGTATTTTATTGAACCCGTTTTTAGTGGTGCAATTAGTTTTGCAGTATTTAATGAGCTTTTTTTTACACAAGATTTCAATTCTCTTGATACCGTTTATTCATCAATAGACGAATTGGAGTTGAAAATAATAAAGGATATTGAGTCATTTGATGATAATAATGCGTTTCAAAATTATCAGAAGATTCAATTTGAATTATGTGCACAATATTATTGCAAGGATAATTATCTAGATAACATCAAATCGTTTTATAATTGTAAGTACACTTATGAATAAAGATACAGACCATATCTTAGTATCAATCATAACAATTACTTATAACTCATCAATGTTTGTTAGGGATGCAATTGAAAGCGTCCTTCAGCAAAAGCATAAAAATATTCAGTATATAATAGGTGACGATTGCAGTACAGATGAAACGTGGAAAATAGTAAATGAATATAATGATGATAGAATCATTTCATACAGAAATGAAAAAAACATCGGTGAATATAAAAACCGAAACAAAGCTTTATCTTATGTAAAAGGTAAATATTTCATGTTTATTGACGGCGATGATTATTTATATCCACATGCCATTGGTTATTTTTTAGAGAACTTTGAAAAGTTTGAGGAATGTGCTTTTTTAGTGCAAAAAAATTACATGAGTAATATTATTTTTCCATTGATTTTATACCCTCAACAAACAATTAAAATGTATTATTTCGGAAAAAATAATTTGCTTTCTTCAAGTTTTGCTTCCAATTTTTTTAGAACAGATTTATTCATTTCTGTTGGTGGATTGTCTACACATTATAAAAGCGGTGATGATGATATAAGATTAAGACTTGCTGCTTTACATCCCGTTTTATTTGTTCAGGGTTGGGTATCTTGGCCTAGAGAAACAATCGGTCAAGCATCTTCCAAAATAAATGAAATAGATAGAATAATTGAACAAAATGAAATTTTTAAGAACTTGGTTTTTAATAAAATGATTTCCAACAACGAATTAATCAAAAGCATTAATTTAAAACTAATTCGCTATGCTTTTAGGATGATGTTTATTTTTTTTATAAAAATGCAATGGAAGGAAATAAGTATTGTAAGAAAAATAATTAAACAATCAGGGATCTCTTATTTTATTTTATTTTTCAAAAAACAACAAAAAACTGTTGATATATTTTCAAATTATACTTCAATGAATCCATTAACCAAACAAATTGGTAGTGAAAAATAAAATATTACATCTATTAAAAAATCCTTTCAATTTAATTGTATTCTTAATTACAAGATTACCTTATTTTAGTTTTGTCAGAAATACATCAGATTACCAAAACCGTGTTGGTTTTAATTTTTGGTTTATACAAAAAGTATTAAACATCGGAGGAAATAAAAAAGCATATTGGCCTGTTCATTGGACAAGCAAAGTTTATGATGTTGAAAATATTATGGTTGGAATTGATGCTTATCCGGGTATAATGAAAGGATGTTACATCCAAGGGAAAGGAGGAATTGAAATCGGAGATTATACACAAATCGCACCTAATGTAATTATTGTAAGTGCTAATCATGATGTTTATGATAGCAGATTACACGTTTTGAAAAAAGTAATTATTGGTAAATATTGTTGGATTGGTGCAGGAGCTAAAATAATGCCAGGTGTTGAATTAGGTGATTTTACAATCGTTGGTGCCGGGGCTGTGGTTACGAAATCTTTCAAAGATGGGTATTGTGTTTTGGGTGGTGTACCTGCAATCAAAATTAAAGGTTTAGAAAAGCATAAGTGTATCCCATTTGAAAATAAAGAAAAATTCAATGGTTATATAGCTGCTAAAAACTTTGCTAAGTTCAGAAAAACATATTTAAATATTTGATGGTTTTAATTATTGACTATAAAATAGGGAATCTACTTTCTGTTCAAAATATGTTCAAATATTTAGGAGTAGATGCTAAAATAAGTGCTTCTTTAAATGATATAAAAAATGCGGATAAACTTATTCTTCCTGGTGTAGGTCATTTTAAAACAGGAATGGAAAATTTGATTCAAGCTAATTTGGTGGATATATTAAACGAAGAAGTTTTAATAAAGAAAAAAACAATTTTAGGGATTTGTTTGGGTATGCAATTAATGACCAAACATAGTGAGGAAGGCAATTGCAATGGTTTGGGATGGATAGATGCATCAACACAAAAGTTTCAAATAAGTGATACGCTGAAAGTGCCACACATGGGTTGGAATGAGGTGAGCTATAAAAAAGATGCTCTACTAAATGAAGACATCAGTGCAGATCCACGTTATTATTTTGTTCATTCTTATCATGTTCAATGCAATCAAAAATCTGACGTTTTAGGAACATCAACTTATGGGTATGAATTTGTTGCCGCTTTCCAACATGAAAATATTTATGGTGTTCAGTTTCACCCCGAAAAAAGCCATAAATATGGAATGGAATTTTTAAGAAATTTCAATAAAATCTGATGGGCCTTCGACCAAGAGTAATTCCTGTATTATTGTTGCAAAATGGAGGGTTGGTAAAAACATATAAGTTCAAACAACCTAAATATGTTGGTGATCCAATAAACGCAGTTAAGATTTTTAATGAGAAAGAAGTTGACGAATTGTTGTTGCTGGATATCAATTGCAGCATTAATCAAACAGAACCTGATTACAAGCTAATTCTTGAAATTGTAAGTGAAGCATTTATGCCCATAGGTTATGGCGGTGGAATAAAAACAGTTGATCAAGCAAAACGAATATTTGATTTGGGCATAGAAAAAATCATTTTAAATACATCGCTGCAATATAATCTAGAATTGGTTTCTCAAATTAGTTCGATATATGGCAGCTCAAGTGTTGTGGCTAACATTGATTATAAGAAAAGTATTTTCTGGAAGCATAAAGTATATTTCAAAAGTGGCACTGTTAAATCTGTTTATAATCCCATTGATTGGGCGTTGAAATTACAAGAAGCGGGTGCGGGTGAAATCATATTAAACAACATCGACAAAGAAGGAACGTATAGCGGTTATGATGAAGAATTACTTTCAATCATAAGCAAAAAAATAAAAGTACCTGTGGTGGTTTCTGGTGGTGCATCCTCAATGGATGATTTTAAAAAAGCAATCAAACTTGGCGCATCGGGTATGGCAGCTGGAAGTATGTTTATTTATAAAAGACCACATAATGCAGTATTGATAAGCTATCCATCTTCTATTGAGTTTAAAAATTTATACAATTGACTGATTTTACATACAGACAATGTAGTTTATCTGTAATGGATAATATCGCAGATCCTGATATCCGATTTGATGAAAACGGAATTTGCAATTACTATTATGAGTACAAGGAAGCGGAAAAAAATCAAGTTTTTTTTGGCGAAGAGCGTGTTTATAAATACAATGAAATTATTTCCAAAATCAAACTAGATGGAAAAGGAAAAGATTACGATTGCATACTAGGTGTCAGTGGTGGAGTGGACAGTACTTATCTTGCCCTACTCGCGAAGGAAGCTGGTTTAAGGGTATTATGTGTTCATTTTGACAATGGCTGGAACTCGGAACTTGCTGTAAAAAATATTGAAAATATAGTTTCCAAATGTGGGTTTGATTTATACACCTATGTTATCGATTGGACTGAATTTAAAGATGTGCAACTTTCTTATTTCAAAGCCAATGTAATAGATATCGAAGCGGTTACGGATATTGCTATTTTTTCTGCGTTGGATATGATTTGCAAAGAAAAAAACATCAAACACATTATAGATGGCAGAAACGTTGCTACAGAAATTACTTTACCAAAATCATGGTTTTGTAAAAGTCATCCTAATTTAAGAGACATTCATGAAAAGTTTGGTAAACTAAAATTAAAATCTTATCCATTGATTGGGCCAATCAGAAGGAGAGTTGTAGCTAGGACAAAACCATTTGTTTCATGGCCTTTGCTTAACTATGTAGAATACATAAAATCTGATGCAAAAAAAAGAATTATAAAAGAACTCGAGTGGCGCGATTATGGAGGAAAGCATTACGAATCAGTATTTACTAGGTTTTATCAAGGGTATATTCTTCCTCAAAAATTTAAAGTAGATAAGCGAAAAGCACATCTTTCAAATCTAATTTTTTCTGGACAAATGACGAAAGAAGAGGCTTTAGAAGCATTGAAACAGCCCATTTATCCTGAAGATTTACTTCGGGTAGATTATGAATTTGTATTGAAAAAATTAGGATTTACAAACGAAGAATTTCAGGCATACATAAATGCACCTCAGGTTTCTCATTATCAATACGACATGAGTTTGAGTATTTTCGATGAAGTTAAATGGCTAAAAAAAATAAAAACGATTTTTAAGAAATGATAAAATTTGCAATCATAGGTTGTGGTAGAATTGCACAACGTCATGCTGAACATATTGCTAAATTTGGTGCGTTAATTGCCGTGTGTGATATCGTATCAGAAAAAGCAGATGTATTGGCCAATCAATATGGCGCAAAAGCATATTATGAAATCTCAGAATTGTTGTCTGCTGAAAAAGAAATTGACGTAGTATCGATTTGCTCTCCCAATGGATTACATGCTATACACAGTATTTTATCTTTAAATGCAGGATTTCATGTGCTTTGTGAAAAGCCAATGGCAATAAGCACTACAGATTGTGGTAAAATGATTCAAGCGGCAGAAAAAGCCAATCGTAGATTATTTGCCATCAAACAAAATAGGTTTAATCCACCTGTAGCTGCCGTTAAAAAAATTATTGATGAAGGTCGATTGGGAAATATTTTAAGTGTTCAATTGAGTTGTTTCTGGAATCGTAACCATGAATATTATGAAAATTCATGGAAAGGAACTGCTGATTTAGATGGAGGTACTTTATATACCCAGTTTAGTCATTTTGTAGATTTACTGTATTGGATGATAGGGGATGTAGACGAGGTGTTATCATACACTTCAAATTATATGCATAAAGGCATAATTGATTTTGAAGATACAGGTGTTGTTATTTTAAAATTCAACAATGGTGTTTTAGGCACGATTAATTACACAGTAAATAGTTATGAAAAAAATATGGAAGGATCGCTTACCATCTTTGGCGAAAAAGGTACCGTTAAAATTGGTGGACAGTATTTAAATGAACTTGAATATCAAAACATTGAAAATTATAGCATAACCAATTTACCAGAAGGGAATAAACCCAATCATTACGGAAATTATGTTGGTTCGATGAGTAATCATGATAAAGTATATCAAAATGTTGTTGATGTATTGTGTAATCAGGCAGCCATTAACACCAGTGCATTTGAAGCGATGAAGACAGTAGAAATTATTGAGAAAATTTATCAGTCTGCGAAAAAGAATAATCATGAATAACCCCATTTTATATAGTAGTCAAATTAAAGAAGTTGCCTTCGGCTCTAATGTAAAAATAGTTGAGCCAGTAAATATTTATGGTTGCTCAATTGGAGATGATTGTTTTGTTGGTCCGTTTGTAGAAATACAAAAAGATGTTTTAATTGGGGCACGCACTAAAGTTCAATCTCATAGTTTTATTTGTGAATTAGTAACTATTGGTGACGATTGTTTTGTTGGACATGGTGTAATGTTTATCAATGATCTGTTTGAAGATGGAGGGCCAGCTAGGGGAGATAAAACAAAATGGAAATCTACAAAGATTGGAAATAATGTTTCAATAGGTTCAAATGCGACCATTCTACCTGTTCAGATTTGCGATGGATGCGTGATCGGTGCCGGAGCGGTAGTTACAAAGAATATTACGGAGCCAGGTGTGTATGTTGGAAATCCGGCAAAGTTTATAAAACCATTAAACAAATAAATGAATGTTATTTAATTCATTAGAGTTTGCTTTATTTTTTCCAATAGTTACAATACTATTTTTTTTACTGCCACATAAATTCAGGTGGCTATTATTGCTATTGGCAAGTTGTTTTTTCTACATGTTTTTCAAGCCTATTTATATTCTCATTTTAATACTGACAATTGTTATAGATTATTTTGCAGGGATTTGGATTGAAAAAACAGTAAATAAGAAACATAGAAAACGTTTGTTGTTATTAAGCATTTTTGTAAACGTGGGGATTTTAGTCGTATTCAAATATTATAATTTCTTGGCTGATAATTTTAACATAGTAATGGACACATTGCACACAAAGGGCAAAATTCCAATGCTTAATATTATACTTCCAATTGGGTTGTCTTTCCATACATTTCAAGCAATGAGTTATACAATTGAAGTCTATCGTGGAAACCAAAAGGCTGAAAAACATTTTGGTATCTATGCGCTATACGTTATGTTTTATCCTCAATTAGTAGCAGGGCCAATAGAACGTCCGCAAAATATATTACATCAATTTCACGAGGAAAAGAAATTCGAAATCAATAGATTTAAATCTGGACTTAAATTAATACTTTGGGGACTTTTTAAAAAAGTTGTAATTGCAGATAGATTAGCAATCGCAGTAGATAGTATTTATAATCATCCTTTTGAAAATTGGAGTGGATTAGTTGTAATCATTGCAACTGTCTTTTTCTCAATTCAGATTTATTGTGATTTTAGCGGATATTCTGATATCGCAATAGGAACAGCTCGATGTATGGGATTTAATTTAATGGTAAACTTTAATCAGCCCTATTTCAGCAAAAGTATTTCTGAATTCTGGTCTAGATGGCATATTTCTTTATCAACTTGGTTTAAAGATTATATATATATTCCTTTAGGTGGAAATAGAGTAAGGCCGATAAGATTATATTTAAATTTGTTAATTGTTTTTATAATTAGCGGAATATGGCATGGTGCGAATATTACTTTCATTATATGGGGGGCATTACATGGATTCTTTTTAATTGGATCTCTAATATTAAATAGTAAATACCAAATAAAAATCAACAAATATTTAAATATTTTATTTACATTTTCATTGGTTTGTTTGACTTGGATTTTTTTTAGAGCTAATAATATTACGGAGGCTAAACATTTATTTTTATCGATTTTTAATTTTAATCAAGATTATTTTTTATTAAATAAAGCAGATTTGCATGGTTTGCCAGACACTTATTTAGGGTTGCCTTTATGGAGATTTCTGCTTACTCTTTTAATAATTCCTCTATTCTTTATTTTGGAAATTATGAAGAATAAAAAAGATTATTTTTATTCTTTGCCTTTTTATATTAGATGGATTATTTACTACTTCATGATTTTCAGTTTAATATTTTTCGGTGTTTACAAAACTGGTCAATTTATTTATTTTCAATTTTAAATGAGAAAAAAGTCAATTAGGCAGCTAATATTTTTTTTAATAGTTCTGATTGTTATTGGACTGCTTTTGGATTTTATTATTGAAAAAGGTGTAAAAAGGTCGGAGATAAGCTGGACTGGAAAAGTTAATAAAATTTGTTCTCAAAAAAATGAACCACAAATTGCTATTTTTGGTTCATCAGTAGGTGAGGTAGGAATTAGTCCAATGATATTAAGTAGGGAATTGAAAAAAAACGTATATAACTTTTCAATTGACGGCACTCCCTTTATTCAATACGAAGGACTAATTAAAGAATTTTTGAATAAAAATGAGAAAACTGAAATTATAGTGTTGGCTGAAGCATATTTTTCATTGAGTCCTAAAAATGAAATTACAGAGATTCAAAGATATTTGGCAAACATCAATAATGATAATGTTTATAATTCACTTTTATATATTCAACCGGATTTAGCATGGAAATGTAGATATCTTCCGTTGTATAAATATATTACAACAGATCAAACTTATTTTATGAATGCTTTTGATGGTTATAAACGCTACTTTTCAGGTAATGAATTAATTGACAGTAATTTCGGACAAAGACCAGTTGATAGGAATTGGGAGGTAGATGAGGACTTAAAAATAAAAGAATCCAAATACTTTGATATAATTATCGATTCTCAAATAGTTAATAAGTATGATTCAATTTTAAAGAAAACAAAGAAAAAAAATAAAAAAACGGTCATTGTACTAATGCCAGTGTTTACAATGGTTTCAAAAAAGTATACAAATTTAGAACCAGTGAGAAAAGCATTATATAATCTTGCAAAAAATAATAACGTTAAGTTTTTAGATTTTACAACTTTAGAGTTATGTAATCAAAAAGAATATTTTTATAATTCAAATCATTTAAATAGAAAGGGAGCTTCAATCATCTCAAATATACTTGCTGATAGCATTCGTTGCATTAAGTAATTTTTAAATTCCGTAAAAAAAAACCATGATTCTTTTTTTTATTTATGAAAATATCTTGGACTTTTTTACTAAAAAAGTTATTATGATTAAGGTTTTGACTTGGGATTTTTAATAATTTTTAAAAATAAAAACAACATCTGTGAAAATTTCTTTTGTTAATCTAAAACAACAATATAAAAGCATAAAAGAAGATATTGATTTCGCTATTTCAACTGTCATAGAAGAATCATCATTCATTGGAGGAAAACATGTAAAGGAATTTGAAAGAAAATTCGCTGAAATCTATGGTGTGAAACATGTAATTAGTTGTGCAAATGGTACTGATTCGCTTAATATAATCATGAAAATGTTGGGAATAGGTGTTGGCGATGAAGTGATAACGGCAGCAAATAGTTGGATATCTAGTTCAGAAACAATTTCACAAACGGGAGCTAGGCCTGTTTTTTTAGATGTTCATCCCGAATACTATAGTATGGATGAAACATTATTACTTAGTAAAATTACAAGCAAAACAAAAGCTGTAATTGCGGTTCATTTGCAAGGTCAGATGTGTGCAATTGATGCTATCAAAAAAATATGTGATGAAAGAGGGATTCATTTAATTGAAGATTGTGCCCAATCTCATTTTTCTACATTTAATGGCAAAAAAGCAGGTTTGTTTGGTATCGCAGCTTCTTTTAGTTTTTACCCTGGGAAAAATTTAGGGGCCTATGGTGATGCGGGTTGTATCATTACAAACGATTATGAACTTGCTGAAAAATGTAGAATGTATGCCAATCATGGCGCATTAAAAAAACATCATCATATTATTGAAGGGATTAACAGCAGACTAGATGGGTTACAAGCGGCAATATTAAATGCTAAAATTCCTTACATCTTAGATTGGACGGCAAAGAGAATTGAAAAAGCTGAATTATATAGAAAGCATCTTTCAGAAATAAATTCCTTAATCTTACCAAAGCAAAGAGAAAACACCGTCCATTCATACCATTTGTTTGTTGTGCGTGCAAAAAAAAGAGATCAACTTGCAGATTGGTTAAAATCAAAAGATATAGAAGTTGCTATTCATTATCCCACTGCATTGCCCAATTTGCCTGCATATCAATATTTGAAATCTGGAAAAGAGGAATATCCAGTTGCTACCCAATTACAAAATGAAATATTATCTCTTCCCATTTATCCAGAATTAACTGAAGATGATATTGAATATATAGCAAAAGCGATTAAGGGTTTTTATAATAATGAAGCATAATTCAGATTTGACTGTTCTTAAAAACAAGGTGATATTACTCATTTCCCCACAACCTTGGGGAAGTTTATTCATCAGTAAAAATCATTATGCTGTAGAATTGGCAAAGACAAATGTTGTTTATTATTTATGTCCTCAGCCAATTATTAAAACTTCAAGTCAAAAAATAGACGTAAAATCTTTAGAAGGAATAGGAAATTTGTATATAATTGATCATCAATTGTTTTTTCCATTTCAATTAAAATTTCATTTCAGAAAGTTATTTCATTTTTTGATGTTTATTCAAACGAAAAGAATTTTAAAAAAGATAAATCGCAAAATTGATATTGTATGGTCATTTGATTTAGGAAATTATTTTCCATTTGCTTTTTTTTCAAAAATACCATTGAAAATATTTCATCCAGTGGATGAACCATTGAACAGGGAAGCAATATTTTCAGCAAAAGGAGCAGATGTTATTTTTTCAGTTACTAAAGAAATTTTATCAAAGTATGAAATCTATAATTTGCCTTCATATTTTATCAATCATGGTGTAGAAGCTTCATTCGTTAAATCCTCAAACTACTTTAATCAACAAGATGTTTTACAATTGCGGGTTGGCTTCTCAGGTAATTTAAGAAGGAAAGATATTGATAGGGAAATACTATTAAACATAATTAACGATAATCCAACTGTTCAATTTGATTGTTGGGGCGATTTTGAAAATAGAAATAATCTTAGAGATTCCGAAAATAAATCTACAGACGATTTTATTGAAAAACTTTTATCTAATAAAAATGTTCATTTACATGGGTTGCTTAACCCTTCTCAACTAGCCGATGCTTATCAGCAGGTTGATGCTTTTTTAATTTGTTATGATGTAAAAAAAGATCAAAGCAAAGGGACTAACTATCATAAAATACTTGAATTTGTGAGCACAGGTAAAATCATTATTTCAAACAACGTGAGTACGTATCAAAATTTTCCGGAGTTGGTACAAATGGTAAATGAAAGATTAAACAACAATCTACTTCCAACATTATTTAAAAAAGTAATTGACAATATCTCTAAATACAATTCAATCGAATTGCAAAAAAAAAGGGTTGCGTTTGCTGCTGAAAATACTTATCAAAATCAAATTAATAGAATTGACAACCATTTGATATCTTTAAATTCAATATCCATAAATTCATAAATCATGTGCGGAATCGCGGGCATTATTGGCCCAAACAATAATCAATTTTCCATCACATCTATGCTTGAAAGAATCAAGCATAGAGGGCCTGATGGTTTATTTTACTGGAACGATAATAACATCAATTTGGCTCATGCTCGATTGAGTATTATCGATTTAAGTACGGATGCCAATCAACCAATGATAGATGAAGAGACAGGCAATGTTATCGTTTTTAATGGTGAGATTTACAATTATATAGAGTTAAAAGAAGCGCTTAAAAATAAATACAATTTTAAAACCCATTCAGACACTGAAGTTTTATTAGCAACTTACCGTATTTACGGACTTGACATGTTTTCGAAATTAAGGGGAATGTTTGCGTTTGCTTTGTTTGATCCGAAATTAAACAAAGTATTAATCGCTCGAGATAGATTAGGAATTAAACCGTTGATTTTTCGAAAAATTAATAACACATTTTTATTTGCTTCAGAAATCAAATCATTAATTAATCAAGGAGTTTCGGAGAAAATAAATGAATTAAAAGTGTATGAGTTTTTAGCAGATGCAAGAATGGATGCGGATGAACACACACTTTTTGAAGGCATTAAACACTTAATGCCAGCACATTATATGTGGGTTGGATTAAATGGAGATTCTACTGAACCAAAATCATTTTGGGATTTCCCTGAGTTGGGTAACCGGAAATTTGATGAAAATGCCCGTCTCGAACTTATTGAAACAATGGATGAAAATATAAAAATCCATTTGCGTTCTGATGTACCCGTTGGAACATTTTTATCTGGAGGACTTGATTCATCTACTGCAACTGTTTTTGCGTTGAAAAATATGAAACAAGATAAGCTTAATGTGTTCTCTGCAATTCTTCCTTATTTCCATCCTGAGAATTCACTTATCAATGAAATTACAAATTCTGACAATAGGATTATTAAAAATGATTTACAATTATCTAATGATGATTTCTTTGAAGATATCCCAAAAGTAATTTACCAAAATGGAAGCCCAATCCTAGATGGCTCGATGTACACCCATTATAAATTATGTAAACTAGCTAAAGACAAAAACATCAAAGTTTTGCTTTCAGGTTCTGGAGGAGATGAATTGTTTGGCGGTTATGAATCAATGGTAAATGCACAACATGCAAGACTTTTATACCAAAGAAGATTTGTAAAATATTTTTCAGAAGTATTAAATTTTAGAAAAGCAAGAGAAAATAATACCTATTCTCATTTATTTTTAAGAAGTACTTATGAGTGTTTACCAGTTTCAATTAGGCGATTTGTAAAAAATACACAATTGCATCTTAAGTTTAAACATGTAAACATTCATCCGGATGTGAAACATTATTACTACAATCATCCAGATCCTTTTGTAGCCAATATGTTGAATAATTATAAAAGCTGGACAGCGCCACATTTTTTACACTACGAAGATCGCAATTCAATGAATTTTGGCATTGAAATTCGCGTGCCATTTTTTGATCATAAACTTATCGAATTTGTTCTTCAATTTAATACAGATGATGTAATCAGTGGGAGTAGTAAAAGCATCATGAGGAAAACATTTAGAGGAATCGTACCTGATAAAATTCTTGATCAAAAAGGGAAATATGGGTTCCCTTCTCCACTTGATCATTTATTAAAAAATAATAAAAAAGGGAAAGAAATCTTTTTCGATTTACTCGATAAAACACCATTATTATCAAAAGAAGAGACGTTGAAACTTGGAGAACGTTTTTACGCAGGGAAAGAAGATATTTCAGTTTTCTGGAGAACTTTGAGTTATATGATTTGGTACGATTTAAATAAAAATAGCTTGTAAATAAAGCGGTTGAATAAAATGAACAATCTACATAGTTTATCTATTGAAAATAACGCTGAGCTTATTGTAGTATTTATGATTTTTTCAAAGAATTAGAAAGTAAAAATTATGACTAGTAATAAGAAATTATTTTTAATTCATTATCATCCACTAGAACAGTATCCACCAGCTATGAACATGATTGATTTTTTCTCAAATGAAACTGAGATAAAGTTAAAAGTGTTTTCAACAAAGCCTGCACTATTCAGAAATCTTCAATTGTATGCTTCAAAAGGATCAGCATCTGTAGATATATTAAGACCAATATCACAACATAAAAACAAATATAAACGTTATTTTGGGTATTTGATTTTTCATTTGGTTGGTTTATTTAGATTAATTGCATTCAGACCAAATACTATAATGTATATTGATACATTGTCTTCATGGCCTGCTTTGTTTTATAAAAAAATAATTAATAAAAAAGTGAAATTAATCGTTCATTATCATGAATATACTACACCTGAAGATTATCGAAATATAATGATACTAAATTATAAAATGCATGAAATGGAGAAAAGGATGTACCCTGTTTTCCATTGGATTTCTCACACAAATCCAGAACGTATGAAGTTTTTTAGAAATGACATTTTGATGCAAGATGTTAAGTATGATCATTTATTTCACACCATGCCAAATTATCCAAAACCCAATTGGATTGTTAATGAAAACAATAAACCAAAAATTGAAAGTGGAAAAGTTAGATTGGTTTATGTTGGTTCGCTGGGTATGAAGAACATGTACTTGCAAGAGTTACTAGATTGGATAAATTCAAAAAATGGTAAATATAGTATTGATATCTATGCGCATAATATTGATAATGAAACTCGAGCAACTTTACAAAAATTAAATAATGATGATATCCGTTATTGCGGAGGATGCGATTATCATACACTACCGAGTATTCTTCCTCTTTATGATATTGGTGTTGTAATTTACAAGCCTTTTTCAACCAATACCATTCATGCCGTATCCAATAAGGTATTTGAATATCTTGCATTTGGACTCGATGTTTGGTTCTCGTCTGATATGACCTATACTTTTAAGTATATCAGGACAGATTGTTACCCCAAAATCATACCAGTAAATTTTAATGATCTTGATAATTTTGATGATTATGCCGCTTTAAATAGAGAAGGTTTGTCATTTGCTTGTAGCCCTTATCACTATGATATCATTTATAAGGAATTACTCATTCATGTACTTAGTAATTAACAAGCGTATCAATATTGATATTCTAAAATTAGAAAAAATCATTTTTTAAAATTTTCCATCATTTCATATACTTTAAGTATAAGAAATAAATTATTTAACTCTGAAAAAGGCAATAAAATTGACTTTCATCGCTCGAAAAATATTATATATCGGAAGTTTAGAAAAGGAGAGTAACTCAAGAAAGCGTTTTTTAACTTTAAAAAAAATGGGACATGTTGTAGAAGGGATTGATGTGGATCCATATATTTTTATTCCGTTTTGGCTTCGTTTTCAATATCATCTTTTTATAGGTCCCGGTATTCAATCTTTGAATAAACATGTGCTGCAGAAAGTGCAGGAATTTCAACCAGATATCTTATGGGTAGATAACAAACCTTATTTAAAGTCGAATTCATTGAAGAGAATAAAGCATTGGTTTCCCAATATAAAGTTAGCGAATATAATTACTGATGATCCTTGTGGCAAGTATGGTTATTGTTGGAAGAGGGTTTACCACACTTTTAAAAACTATGATATTCAGTTTGTACAGCGAGAAGTAAATATTGCTGAATTGAAAAGAATTGGAACGCCAAGAGTTGAAATTTGTTATCGTTCATTTGATCCTGAATTTCATCGACCTATCCCTGAAATTAAGGATAAAAGAAATAATCAAAATATTACCATTGGATTTATTGGGAGTTATGAGGAAGAGAGGGAGGAATATCTTGCCTATTTGGTACAACATGGCATAAACATTCAAATCACAGGAAATGGTTGGCCTAATGGAAAATATTGGCATGTGCTTAAAAATCATTATCATGGGCACTCTGTTTTCGGAGAAAAATATGTTCAAGTAATTAATAGAATGGATATTGCTTTACATTTTTTACGTAAAGCAAACCGAGATCAACAAGATAGCCGAACCTTTGAAATTCCGGCTTGTGATGTATTCATGTTAGCTGAAAGAAGTCCATTGCACCAACAACTTTTTGAAGAAGGAAAAGAGGTTGATTTTTTCACATCAAAAGAAGAAATGCTTGAAAAGGTTGAATTTTATATTCAAAATAAAGAACTAAGGCTCAAAATGGCTGCATTAGCTTATTCCCGTTCTTATCAATCAGGCTATTCACACGAATCTCGTTTGCAGAATGTTATAGAAATAATTTATTCAGCCCCTTTGAATTAATTTTTATTAATGAAAAAGAGATTAGCGATAATAACAACACACCCAATTCAATATAATGCGCCCCTATTCGAATTATTAACGCAAAGAGGAATAATTGAACTAAAAGTTTTTTATACTTGGGGTAAATCTGTATTAAAAAATAAATTCGACCCTGGTTTTGGAAAAGTAATCAATTGGGATATCGATTTATTAAATGGATATAAGTATAATTTCATTCAAAATATTTCAAAGAATCAAGGCTCAAGTCATTATAAAGGAATTGATAATCCAACTCTAATACAAGAAATTGAATTATGGAAAGCCGATGCGATTTTAGTTTATGGTTGGAATTTTAAAAGTCATCTTAAATGTTTAAGATATTTTAAAGGGAAACTCCCCGTTTATTTTAGAGGAGACTCCACAATGTTGGATGAAAAAAAAACATTTAAATCAGTATTTCGTAGGATATTTTTAAGATGGGTTTATAGACATATTGACCAAGCTTTTTATGTAGGGAAAAGCAATTTTGATTATTATAAAAAACTTGGTTTAAAAAACAATCAATTGATTTTTGCTCCTCATGCTATTGACAATAGCCGTTTCATTTCAAATGATAAATCTAAGAAAATAGCATCTGAAATAAGGCAATCATTGAAGATAAACGAATCGGATTTTGTATTTCTATTTGCAGGTAAATTAGAAGCCAAAAAGAATCCTGAATTATTATTGGAATCATTTATTTCTGCATCCTTTGAAAAAAATATTCACCTCGTTTTTGTGGGAAATGGAGAATTAGAAGAAAATTTAAAATCGAAATCCAATTCGTCAAATATTCATTTTTTAAACTTTCAAAATCAGGCGAGTATGCCTAGTGCTTATGAAATGGCAAATACATTCGTTTTGCCATCAGCAGGCCCTGGAGAATCTTGGGGACTTGCAGTAAATGAAGCAATGGCTAATGGTAAATCAATTATTGTCAGTGATAAATGTGGTTGTGCTCAAAATTTAATTGTTCAAGGTTTGAATGGATTTGTTTTTGAATCTCAAAACATGAATGAATTAAAAAAGTACCTTATTAAAATGGTTGAGTTAAACACGAATGACAATAAAATGGGTGCAGCATCTTTAGAAATTATAAAAGATTATTCCTTCGAAAAAATAGCTAAAGCAATAGAAAGGAAATTAACATTAAGCAACATGAATTGATTTTAATAATCTGATTTTATTTAGAATCTTACGTGCAAAAATCTTTATTTAATAATTACAAAATGTTTATCATAATTATTCCATTAAAATTTAATAAAATTCAATTGTTCAATAATCTTTTTATTATTTTCACTCTATTATCTCCAATCTCTAAATTCTAAATGAATAATCTTTTTAAAACTGATGTTTCAATAGACTGGAGAGTATATTTTGCTATTGTCGTTTTTACCAAATTGCTATTTCCAGAACTTAGTTTGTACACTTTTTTTGCCTTAATGATTTCTGCATATCAGTTTATGCTTTTGTTTTATTCAATTGGTTTTGTTTTGCCAGTACGTTATTTGGCCGGTTCCCTAATGTGTGTGCAAATGTTGGTAGGCCCCTCATTTGCTTATAATGGACTAGATGAATATCAATTGGGCTTTTTGAAAATGCAAGTTGATGAAACTACATATTTTAGTTATGTTATTCCTGCAACAATTATGTTTATTATAGGATTGAAAATAAAAATCAATAAAAACGTGTCGGATGAATTTATCAATGTTAATCGTGTAAAAGAATATGTAAAGAACAATCAACAAACTATGTATTTTTTTATTGTTATAGGTTTTATTTCAAGTTTGGTTTCGTCATTTTTTAGTAAAGAAGTTGGTTTCGTTTTTACATTGTTTGGTTCATTTAAATTTGTTGGATTATTCATGCTAATTCTCGGAGATAATAAACTAAAACCATTAAGTTTATTTATAGTTTTGTCTTCAATAATTTTAACTTCTCTAGGTGAAGCCATGTTTCATGATTTGTTGATTTGGTTGTTGTTTATGGGTGCAGTTTTTTCGATTAAGTATAAGCCGTCTAACTATTTAAAATTCGGGTTGGCTGTTTTGTTTATTGGTATTTCTATTTTTATTCAAATGCTAAAAGGTGATTACAGAGATGCTACCTGGAAAGAAGGTAAGGATGGAAGTATTTCAACTTTTACTGCTACTACAAAAACAAAGAGCGAAAAAAATGAACTTTTTACATTAGAAAAATTAAAGGTTAGTAATATTAGAATTAATCAAGGTTTTATTATTACAAATATCATGAACAATGTACCTGAAAAAGAAAATTATGCAAATGGTGCTGAACTTATCCAAATATTAGAGGCTGCTATTTTGCCAAGAGTCGTTGCGCCCAATAAATTAAATGCCGGGGATCGTTTATTTTTTATGAAATGGGCTGGATTTCCAATCGGTAGTACTTCAATGGGATTGAGCTCAATAGGTGATGGCTATGTGAATTTTGGCAAATTTGGGGGGATTGTATTTATGTTTTTTTTAGGATTATTATTTAGTTATGTTATTTCTATTTTTTACAAATACAGTTTCAATTTTCCAATTTTATATTTATTTCCTACACTCGTTTTTTATTATCCAATACGCCCAGATTGTGAATTACAAACCATTCTTGGTCACTTATTAAAATCTTGTTTTTTGATTTTTGTGGTAATTAAAATTTGGAAAAGTTATTTTGTATTGAAATTATCATCCAATTGACCACCCTTATCTCCATACCTTGGTTTACACCCGCTTTTCTCGCTGGAGGCCCCATTCAATCTGTTTACACTATGGTAAACAATTGCGATGATTTGGATTTTAAAATAATGACCAGCAATTCGGACATAAATAATGTGCCATTGAAAAATATTTCAATGGATGAATGGACTGATTTTAACAAGAATACTAAAGTTTTTTATGGAGATAAGCAGTTGTCTTTATTTAAACATTTACAATTGTTGAAATCTCTAAAAGTAAATGCTGTTTTTATTATTGGTATTTATTCTTTTAGGTTTACCATTTTACCTATTTTATTTTCCCGCTCCGCAAAAATCATTCTCTCTGCTAGAGGCATGCTTCATCCGCCTGCACTCCGTCAAAAAGCATTTAAAAAGAAACTTTATCTCGCTTTTTTAAAACCTATTTTAAAATGGAAAAAAGTTTCATTTCATGCTACCGACGAAACAGAAAAATCACATATTCAATCTGTTTTTGGCAATCAAGCTAAAGTTTGGGTGGTTCAAAATATTCCAAACATTCGAAAATCTAATGTTTCTTTTAAATCAGAAGGGACGATCAATTTATTAACGGTTGCCCTTATTGGCCCAATGAAAAATCATTTGCAAATTTTAAAAGCTTTGAAAGATTGCAAGCATCATGTTCAATACGATATTTGCGGCCCTATTTATTTTGCAGATTATTGGAATGAATGTTTGAAAATAATTCAGCAACTTCCAACTAACATAAAAGTTGTTCATCATGGTCCAATCCCTCCAAACGATTTGGATTCATTTTATGCCAATGCACATGTTTTTATTTGCCCAAGTCAAAGTGAAAACTTTGGACACGCTTTATTCGAAGGACTTAGTGCAGGCAAACCGCTTATCACCAGCAATAATACTCCATGGAATGATTTAGAAAAAAATAATGCAGGATTGAATGTTGAGCCTATTCCAGAGGATATTAAAAAAGCAATTGATTTTTTTGTTCTGATGAATGAAACAGCGTATTCAAAATGGAGTAAAGCGGCTAAAGATTATGCTCATAAAACTTTCGACATAGCAGAAATAAAAAATGCATATCAACAAATGTTCTTTCAACATGCAGAGTAATCATTTATATAAAAACGCTGATTTTAAGCAATTTATTATTAAGTTTTTAGCAGTGTTTGTTTTTCTATATTTTGGCACTTTTTTTTGGATTGGCTTTGTTGCGCCTGGAGGATATTATAGTGAGTTTGCTTCAAAATATTTAGATTATATAACTGCAATAAAAAATTCTCTTTTGTTTGGTACGAAGACATTGCTTTCGTTTTTTGGCATTCAAACCATTCAATTTAAAAATCATATCATTCGATTTGTAAATGGTAAAGGTGTTCAAATTGCTTATGATTGCGTTGGTTATGGGGTATACAGTTTTTGGATAGCTTTTGTTTTAGCCAACAAATCATCAATTATCCGAAAGATAATTTGGATAATTGTTGGATTGTTTTCCCTTTGGAGCATTAACGTAATTCGAATTAGTCTTTTTTTGGTATCTGTAAATAAAAATTGGACAATGCCTTTAGGTATTGATCATCACGATTGGTTTACAATTGTTGCGTATGCCGTTATTTTTTTATTGATATTTGTGTTTGATAAAAACAATAACAAGCATAAAGAAAATAAATCAGTTTCCAAAAACCCTAATTTAAATTAATTAAAATCGTTTCTCAATAAATGAATATTATAGGAATAAACGCTTTTCATGCTGATGCGTCAGCGGCTATTTTTGTAAATGGCAAAATGATTGCAGCGATTGAAGAAGAGCGTTTTAGAAGAGTAAAACATTGGGCAGGATTTCCAGAATTAGCCATAAGATTTTGCTTGAATGAAGCTGGAATTAGCATTGAAGAAGTTGATTATTTTGCTATAGGTAGAAATACAAATGTTAAGCTATTTAAGAAAATGATTTATGTTGCTAAAAATCCTTTTGGAAATTTTGGCGCCATTAAAGAAAGATTAATCAATCGTAAAAAAGTGTCTTCTATTGAAGAACATTTGGCTCAAGCATTTGGCATGTCGCCTTCTGATTTTTCAGGTAAAGTTATTAATGTTGAACACCATAGAAGTCATCTGGCTTCTGCGTTTTTCCCTTCACCTTTTAAAGAAGCAGCTTGTTTGTCGATTGATGGCTCTGGTGATTTTTCTACTGCAATGACAGCTATCGGCAAAGGAAATAAAATAGAAGTACTTCAATCCGTTGATTTTCCACATTCTATTGGATTATGTTATACCGCATTTACCCAATTACTTGGTTTCCCACATTATGGTGATGAATACAAGGTTATGGGTATGGCTCCTTATGGTACACCAACTTTTATGGATAAGTTACAAGATGTGGTAAAACTTACCGATGATGGATTATTCAAATTGAACTTGAAATATTTTAGAAGCGCAACATCTGGTATTATTGATTACGGAGAAGATTTTATTCCGGTTGTAGCGCCCATGTATAGCGATTACATGATAGAGAAATTTGGACAACCACGAAAAAAAGATGAACCGCTTACACAAGCGCATAAAGACCTAGCCGCATCTGTTCAGCGTATGACAGAATTGGTGCTTTTTCACATGCTCAATCATTTGCATAAAAAAACTGGCTTGGATAGTGTATGCATTGCCGGTGGGGTGGCGCAAAATAGTGTAGCCAACGGTAAGATTACTAGAAACACGCCTTTTAAACATGTATATATTCCTTCAGCTGGTCATGATGCTGGAATATCAATGGGTGCAGGGATGTACACGCATCATCAGCATTTAAATTTACCTAGAATAGAACCTATTTTTTCTGCATATACAGGAAGCCATTTTTCCAATGCAGAAATAAAAGAAATTTTAATTGAAAAAAATATCAATTTCAATTTTGTTGAAGATGCTGATTTGTATGATCAAGTTTCGGATTGTATGATCAATGGAGGAGTAGTAGGATGGATGAGCGGACGTGCTGAGTTTGGCCCTCGTGCATTAGGCGGCAGATCAATTTTAGCTGATCCAAGAAGACAAGACGCAAAAGAACTATTGAATTCAAAAATTAAAAGACGAGAAAGTTTCAGACCTTTTGCACCTTCTATATTAAAGGAATACGTGTCTGAGTTTTTTGAATTGAATGAACCCGTTCCGTTTATGGAAAAAGTGTTTCCAATAAAAAAAGAAAAGCAACAATTGATTCCGGCAGTTACACACGTTGATGGCACAGGTAGATTGCAAACAGTAGATAAGGAAATAGCGCCAAGATATTATCAACTCATAGATACATTTAGGAAAAAAACAGGAATTCCTATTTTACTCAATACATCTTTTAATGAAAATGAACCTATTGTAAACACGCCCGAAGAGGCACTTAATTGTTTTTTAAGAACAAATATGGATATGCTCGTTCTTGAAAATTATATCATCACAAAATAAAGCAGCATATCAAAAAGAAATGAAAATTACAATCATAACAGTTACGTACAACTGCGAAAAATATTTGGAGCAATGCATTCAATCTGTATTAAATCAAACGTACAAAAATATTGAATACATTATTGTTGATGGGAAATCGAAAGACAACACCATCAACATCATCAAAAATCACGAGAATCAAATTACTAAATGGATTTCAGAACCCGATAAAGGCATGTTTGATGCCTTAAATAAAGGGATGGAAATGGCTACTGGGGATGTTATAGGTGTTTTACACAGCGATGATGTATTTGCTTCTGAAGATGTATTAGAAACAATTGCAAACACTTTTGAAAAGCATAATGTAGATACCCTTTATGGCGATTTGAATTATGTTTACGAAGAAGATATTTTCAAGATTTACAGAAAATGGGAAGGGAAACCTTATCACCGAAATTTATTTAAATCAGGTTGGATGCCAGCTCATCCCGCATTTTATTTCAAAAGAGATTTGCTTGAAAAATATGGCAATTATGAAATAGATTTTTATTCTGCTTCAGATTATGAATTCATGGCGAGGTATCTATACAAACACAACTTAAGTACCATTTATATTTCTAAGCTTATAATTAGAATGCGAAAGGGAGGATTGAGTAATAATAATTTTTTAAAAAGAATAGAAGCCAACAGGAATGATTACAGAGCCATGAAAGCAAATGGGATTCCATTGCCTTTATTTGTTTCTATATTAAAACCTTTGAGTAAATTACATCAATACTTTAAAAAATAATTTAAATAATGTTTAGTTTTTTCAAGAAAAAAGTAGTTGAGGATATCAAGTTTTTTCCGATTAAAACGGATATGCATTCGCATATTTTACCTGGAATTGATGATGGATCACCTGATTTGGAAACTTCTATTTTTTTGATAAAAGGATTAATGGAATTGGGTGTTACAAAATCAATCGCCACTCCACATGTGATTAGCGACTTATATAGAAATACACCCACTACAATTAATAATGCTTTAAATAGTTTAAAAAGTGAATTAAAAAATCAATCCATTAATTTTGAAGTTCATGCCGCAGCAGAATATATGTTGGATAGTTACTTTTTGGAGATTTTAAATAAAGAAGAGAAATTGCTCACAATAAAAGATAATATTATTCTTACAGAGTTTTCTTATGCATCAATGCCAAATGAACCCGAGCAATATTCATTTGAAATTCAAAATGTTGGTTACTCCCCAATTTTAGCGCATCCTGAAAGATATCCATATTATCATAATAATTACAAAATGTATCATCGGTTTATTGATTTGGGCTTTATGTTGCAAATAAATTTACTTTCTCTAACCGGATACTATGGTAAAGAAGCAACAAAAGCTGCAGAATACATGCTAAAAAATGGGATGGTATCTTTCGTAGGAACAGACATGCATCATGGAAGACATTTATCAATGTTAGAAGATCCGAGAAACCAAAAGACTTTTAAAACATTGCTTGAGCATCAATCTTGGAATGATTTTTTGGAATAGAGACTATTTAGATTTTATTGTATAGCTAAAAACTAGACGTTAAATCTAAAATGCATTACGTCTCCATCTTGTACTAGATATTCTTTTCCCTCAATGCGCAATTTACCGTTTTCTCTACAAGCGGCTTCTGAACCCAATGCAACAAAATCATTATAGGCAATAACTTCCGCCTTAATAAATCCCTTTTCAAAATCAGTGTGAATTACGCTAGCTGCTTGAGGTGCTTTCCAACCATGTTGAATAGTCCAAGCCCTTACTTCTTGAACGCCAGCTGTAAAATAGGTAGATAAATTCAAAAGCTTATAGGTTGAATGAATCAATCGATCTAATGCTGGTTCTACCATTTTATACTCTTCCATAAACATTTGCTTGTCATCGTCATTGTCAAATTCTGCAATTTGAGCTTCGATAGCATTTGTCATTACAATTACTTCATTACCTTCGTTTTTAACGGCTTCTGTAAGTGCATCAGAGTATTTATTGCCAGTATGCATAGACGCTTCATCAACATTTGCTACATATAAAATCGGCTTATCGGTTAGTAAGAAAATATCGGCAATGGCTAATTTATCTTCTTTACTTAAACCAAGCGACAAAATATTTTTCCCTTTATCTAAATGTTCTCTACACGCTTTCAGTACCTCATATTCAGCCTTCATTTTTGCATCACCTTGTTTGAGCATCTTTTCGGTACGTTGCATTTTTTTCTCTACACTTTCAATATCTTTCAATTGAAGTTCTGTTTCAATAATTTCTTTATCGCCAACAGGATTAATCGGCCCTTCATCTCTTAAAATATTGTCATCTTCAAAACATCTGATGACGTGAATAATGGCATCCACTTCACGAATATTGGCTAAAAATTTATTGCCTAAACCTTCGCCTTTACTTGCACCTCTAACCAATCCAGCGATATCTACAATTTCAATTTGAGTAGGAACAACACGCTGAGGTTTTACCAATTCTTCCAATTTGTTTAATCTAGGATCAGGAACGTTTACCAATCCAGTATTGGGTTCTATCGTGCAAAATCTATAATTACTTGCTTGTGCTTTTGCACTGCTACTTACTGCGTTAAATAAAGTTGATTTTCCAACATTGGGTAACCCAACGATTCCTGCTTGTAATGCCATATCTAATGATGTATTTTTATTGGTCGCAAAGGTAAGGTTTGAAATTTGTATTGATAAAAGTTTTTGAAAATTGAATCTCACAAACCTCCCAAAACTTAAGCCACGAAGTAGAAATGCTTGCAGCATTTTTTTTGACACGAAGACGCGAAGGCACAAAGGCACAAAGTTTTTTGTTTAGAGTGAGAAACAGAATGAGAATGAAGAAAAAAGTCAATTGTGAAAATTCGCTCTCAATCTCATTTTCGCTCTGACTTTTCCTGGCACAAAGTTTTTATTGTAAACAAAATTTCTAATTAATCGAAAGTACTTGCAGCTTCCTCCTTGGGGGATCGAGGGGGCTTTTCAAAAAGTTATTTTTATTATCAAAGTTGCTAATTAGTGGAAAGTGCCTCAAAACTTTTGAACACATTGGACACATTGAACCTTTTGAACAAACCTCTCAAACCTCTAAAACCTCACAAACCCTTTCCTCCACCTCCTCATCCGTAAGCGGCTCAGGCACAAACTTTTCGCCAATTACTTTTTCATATAGTTCAATATATCTTCCGCTGATTTCATTAATCCAAGATGTAGTCATCTCTGGCACTTGCTGTCCTTCTTTGCCCATGAAATTATTTTGAATCAACCATTCGCGTACAAATTCTTTACTCAATTGCTTTTGAGGTAAACCTGCAGCTTGCCTCTCGTCAAAACCTTCTTTTATAAAATAACGTGATGAATCGGGCGTGTGGATTTCGTCCATCAGATAAATAACATTGCCAATTTTTCCGAATTCATATTTGGTGTCGGCTAAAATTAATCCTTGTTTTTCGGCAATGGCTTTTCCGCGCTCAAATAATTGAAGTGCGTATTTACTTAGAATTTCCCATTCTTCTGACGTAGCTAAACCATTGGCAATAATTTCAGCAGGACTTATGTCTTCATCGTGACCTTCATCGGCCTTTGTAGATGGGGTGATAATTGGAGTTGGAAAAAAATCATGCTCTTTTAAACCTTCTGGCATTTCGGCTCCGCATAATGTTCTTTTACCAGATTGATAGGTACGCCAAGCATGTCCAGTCAATGTTCCTCTAACCACCAATTCAATTTTAAATGGAACGCATTTCAATCCAAAACTAACATTTGGGGCAGGTGTGCTTAAAAGCCAATTCGGACAGATGTCTTTTGTAGCATTGAGCATATAAGCTGCAATTTGATTCAAAACTTGTCCTTTAAATGGAATGGGATGGGGCAGAATAACATCGAAAGCAGAAATACGATCACTCGCAATCATCACCAAATGGTTATCTGAAATGCCATAAACATCTCTTACTTTACCGCTATAAAAACTGGTTTGATTGGGGAAATTAAATGCTTTCATTTTGTAAAGTTATTAAACCAATGTGTTTATTTGAATTTAAAAACACAGTAAACTATCAACAGATGTTAAAAATTAAATTTCGTATTGGCATCAAGTATACTTATTTTGCTTACTATTATAAAAACCAAAAAATCTATATGAAGAAAAATTACAACTATTTGGTTGCTTTTGTACTCCTTAATTTCTTTTGTGTAAATGCTTTTGCGCAATTTCAAAAAATTAATGGAAATGTAAAAAATGGCCAATCTAAGGAAAATGTTTCTGCAGCATCCATTTTAATAAATGGAACTTCAACAGGTACTTTTACAAATGACAAAGGAAACTTTGATATTACTGTAAAAAGTTTACCAGCTACCATTACAATTTCAGCTGTTGGATTTGAAACCATTGAAAAAACAATTAATTCTGCTTCAGAGAAACTTCAAATCACATTAAACCCATCAAATGCATTGGGACAAGAAGTTGTGGTTTCTGCTTCAAGGGTTCAAGAAAAAATCTTGGAATCTCCAGTATCTATTGAAAGGGTTAGTGCTGCAACACTTAGAGCTACCCCAAGTGCAAATTTTTACGACATTGTAAAAACCTTAAAAGGGGTTGACATTACAACATCTTCATTAACTTTTGTAACACCAACCACAAGAGGTTTTAACTCGAGTGGAAATTACAGATTTAACCAATTGGTAGATGGAATGGACAACCAAGCTCCAGGTTTAAATTTCTCCGTTTCTTCTATTGTTGGTTTGAGTGAGTTGGATGTAGATAATATAGAATTATTACAAGGTGCTTCATCTGCATTATACGGTTCTGGTGGTATGAACGGTACCATGTTGATGACTAGCAAAAATCCATTTAAGTACCAAGGTTTTTCTATAATGGCAAAAGAAGGGGTAATGAATGTTGATGGTTCACAAAACGATCCTTCATCTTACCACAATATTACTTTACGTTTTGCAAAAAAATTAAGTGAAAAGTTTGCTTTTAAAATCAATGCTGAGTACATCAAAGCTAAGGATTGGAGAGGTGTTGATGATAGAAACTATGCTCGTTTGGCTACTGGAGGACACATTACATCTGGCAACAGAAATACTGATGCCAATTATGATGGTGTTCATATCTATGGAGATGAAACCACAATTGACTTGAGGGCTTTGGTTTTTCCAACAGTTGCAGCAAGCGCACCATTTCTACAAAACTTTTTAGATACTTTAAATAATGGTAGAACCATATTCGTTTCTCGTACGGGCTATACCGAAAAACAAGTGGTTAATCCTTATACCATCAATATGAAATTTAGCGGTGCATTACATTACAAAATCACACCAAAAATCGAAGCTATTGCAGCAGGATATTGGGGTAGTGGAAATACGGCTTATACAGGAAGTGAAAGATATTATTTAGAGAATTTTAAAATGGGTCAATACAAATTAGAATTGAACCATAAAGATTGGACAGTTAGGGCGTTTACTACACGTGAAAACTCTGGTGATTCTTACAACACCACTGTTGCTACAAGATTATTCAATGAAAGCTGGAAGCCATCTCAAACTTGGTATGGCGAATATACACAAGCATATTTAGCAGCAAGATTAAATGGCGCTTCAGATGGTGATGCGCATCGTGCGGCTAGAACAATAGCAGATCAAGGTCGCCCAGAATACAACAGCGATTTGTTTAAAAAGAATTACGATTCTATCCGTTCTAAAACATTGGCAGAAGGTGGTGCAAAATTATTCGATCGCTCTCGTTTGTATAGTGGAGAAGCAACCTATAATTTATCAAAATTTACCTCTAAAATTGCTGATTTAATTGTTGGTGGTACCTATAAAATTTATGAATTAAATTCTGAAGGCAATTTATTTGCAGATGCTCCAGGCAATCCAATTCATACCCATGAATATGGCGTATTTACACAAGCAACTAGAAAAATTGGCAACAGATTAAAATTGGCTGTTTCTGGAAGATATGATAAAAACGAAAACTTCAAAGGTCGTTTTACACCAAGAGCTACAGCTACATTTAAATTGGCAGAATACAATCACGTTAGGGTTTCTTATCAAACTGCTTATCGTTTCCCATCAAACCAACAACAATGGATTGACTTAGGTGTGGGAAGTGGTGTTCGTTTATTGGGCTCTAACAAGTATTTTAGAACAAAATATAATTTTGATACCAACCAATTGTATGATTTAGATGCATTCAGCGTTGGTCAAAACGTTAAATATAATATTGTAGATCAAAAGCCAGAATCCATTACTTCATTTGAAACGGGTTACAAAGGTTTGTTGGCAAAAGGAAAATTATTGGTTGATTTATATGGTTACTATGGACAATACCAAGATTTTACTGGAAGAAAATTAGTGGCTCAATTTAAAAACGGTGTTCCAACAAACATGTCTGATACAACAAACCGTTATTATTCAATTCCAGTAAACTCAACAGAAAAAGTAAAAACCTATGGCTTTGGCATAAGCTTGGATTATCGTTTGCCAAAGAATTTTGCAGTAGGATTTAATTTTGCATCAGATGTATTAAAAGATGTTCCTGAAGATTTTGTGGCTTTCTTTAATGCACCAAAGTACAAGGTAAATGCAAGTATTTCTAATTCAGGTTTTGGTCCGGATAAAAGAATGGGATTCAATCTAGCGTACAGATGGCAACAAAGTTATTTTTATCAAGGAGATTTTGTTAATGGAAATTTACCTGATGTACAAACATTAAATGCACAGATTAGTTATAAATTACCATCATCAAAATCAATCATCAAAATTGGCGCAAACAACTTACTGAATTCATATTATTATGATGGGGTAGGAAGTGCTCAAATTGGTGGCTTGTATTTTGTAAGCTATGGTTTCAATGTGTATTAATCAACATCTACTTTTAAAATAAAAAATATTTTATGCAAACAATAAAAAAAATAAGTTCGATTATCGCTTTATTGATAACGATAATTTCAATTTCATCATGTAACAAGGAATTGGAACAAGTAAATGAAGCACCAGCAGTTCAATCTACTTTACCAAAGCTGGATCAATCATTGAGAGATAACGCCGATTTTAGTTTATACTATGCTTTGGTGGTAAGAGGAAATCAATTGAGTTTGATAAACGACAGTACGAGATCATTTACGATGTTTGTACCAGGAAATGCTGGGATAAAAGCTTTGATTAATGCATTATCAGGTGGTTTAGTTCCAACCAATGCACCCAATGCAGTTTTTGAATCTTTTATAAACAATCAGGTTTCAGTTCCTCAAGCTGCAGCAATTGTGCAGTACAACACAATACCACAAGTAATCAGGGCTTCAAGTATTCCAAACACTTACTTTAATTTCTCATATCCATCAACATTAAATCCATTGCCAAGTGTAAGCCCACTGTTGAGATTGAATGTATTTCCATCAGGTGTAAATGGAGCAT
>CANFUJ010000001.1 GCA_947450165.1 Chitinophagaceae bacterium | reverse complement strand
TTAATCGAAAGAAATTTTAATAGTATTCATAAATTAATACAAAAACCCTTATTTTTGCCATACTGAAAGGGAAAAGGTGCGGTAGCTCAGTTGGTAGAGCAATGGACTGAAAATCCATGTGTCGCCGGTTCAACCCCGGCCCACACCACAAACAAAAAAGGTTAAACCCTTGTAAATCAATAGATTACAAGGGTTTTTCTTTTGTAAAAACACTATGTACTCCAAAATGTACTCCAATTTCGGGTTATTTTAAGTTTCTACTATCCTTTCAGGGGACCTGACTTTCACTTTAATTTTTTAAAATAAAAATCCCCCAACCTCAATTAAGGAGTTGGGGGTAGAACATTTCATCCAATAGATTAAGTTTAAATTAAAACATTCAATAGTATCCTACTTACACTTTTGTTCTTTTATTGATATTTTCGTGATTGTTTGAGAGTTTAAACCAACGAAGAGAACCTATTACACTTTTCAATTACTAGTTATTTAGTTTTAACCAATCTATTATTTTACATTTCATATCATCTTTACTTTCACAAAAAATATAACCATTTATATCAATAACTTCTTTTATATATGTTTTCACATCTTCGGTTCTGTCATTTATACCATCATAATTCCACCAAAAGATAGATTTTATATGTTCAGTAAGTGTTTGTTTAGTAAGTATTATATCTCCACACTTTTCCCATTTATTTATATTCTTAAAAGAAATAGTATTGTTAATGGAATCATTAATACTTTCATTTAAGGTTTCATTTTCATATACCTCAACTTCATAACTTTGTTTACCTTTTATCTTTTTACCAATCACAAACTTACTACCATATTCAGAATGTCTATATCCATCATTATCTTTACCATTTATCATAAAGTATTTTCTATCCAAAGATGGAGAAATGAATTTTTTAAAACTACTATTTGAATAATTTTCATTACGTAACATTATAGTTGTGTAACTTTGATTTGGTTCTACAATTACTTCACCTCCATGTTCTAATAATCTTTTGATTTCACAGTTAATCTCCTGTTTTATTACTTCATCAATTTGTTTATTTAGTGTTCGGATTTCCTCTTCAGTTTTTTTAATGTCATTATGATTTTCAAAAATCAAATCAACCAACTCACTTAAACAATCAGATTCAATTAGGTTTTCAAATGTATCTCTAACTTCATAATAACATTTAAGGTTTTTCATATCTTCTTCCTTATTCTTACCATCAAATTCAAACCATGTTTCATTGTCAACAATCCACAGATTTTCTCTTTCTAAAAAGATATTATCAGGTTGTTTCAAACTTATTTCATAGTTTTTCCCGTTATATTCAATGATTAATTTATCAAACTTTTCGTAATTATTATAACTACAACTTCCCCAACTTATTTTGAATTTACCATTCCTACTTTCTTTTTCTAATTCAAATTCCATTTTAGATGATTTTATAAGATTATTTCTATCATTAACAACTTGTTCCTTTTGATTTTCTAATTGTTTTTCTTTTTGTTCTACCATGTTTTTCAATGTTTCAATAGATTTGTTTACCATTTTGTTTTGTTTTAAATTTTATTAATTATTCATCACTACCAATAATTGGTAATAATATAGGAGATGGTTAAATACCACACCTAAAAGTTGTTTAACATCTAACCTCTGAAATGATGAGTAAAAAAATGAGAGTTTACTGATTTCTCATTCTGTAAATCCTATTAAATATTATTAAGGATTTCCTAATTAGGGGGATTGGGTTAATTACTCCCAAATTGTGTTTATCTGAACTATGTAAAGATACGATTTATATACCTTTTTTCCATTTTTTGAAACCCTTTTGGGGTATAACTAATTTCTTAAATAGCTGACTATCAGTTAATTATAAATGAGTTGTTAGGTTTGTTAGTTTGTTATACCCCAATTATTATACCTTTACAATATGGGGTATAAATACACAAAGTTTAACGAGTTAGAAAAAGAACACAAACGATTAATGGGTAGAAAATCTACCCTCAATAAAATGATTACTAAAAGAAGTACGAAAATTATTGATTTACAAAAACAAATAACCGAACTGAAAAATCAAATTGAACCACTTGAAGTTGAATTAACAGAAATATCTAACAAGATAAAAACCATATCAGTAACAGAAAGATGGGAACCTCCTATTGTTATTAATAAAACAAAAAATTCAAAAGGGTATTTTTACTACCGAGGTAAGATTAGATTTGGAGAAAAAGAAAAACTAAAAATGATTCCTAGAGAGGTTGAAAAGAACATTTCAAAAGAATTAAGAAAAAAAGATTTATCTGAAGATGAATTTAAGAGAGTCCTATATGGTAGTTTAAAAAAGTGGATATTAAATTGGTGGAGAAATGAAGGTATTTTAATAAAGAAATGATTTCGTATTTTTGTTCCATCATCAAGAACCCTTTAATGGGTACCAACCGAGAGAGTATAACTCCACGGTGGTAAAACGATGAGGACATTACAGTCAAAATAAAAAGTAATTCCCATCTTATTTTCTTGGTGTGATTTTTTAACCATTAAATCTCATACCATGTCTGAAGAAGAAATCAAAAAACAAAATGACCTGTTAGAACTAAAGAAATTAATTTCAAAGAAATGTGTTGGTAGTTGTAGTTCTAATTTGTGGCTGAATCATTTATTAAACAAATACCCTTGGGAATACTTAATGTTTACACAGTTTAATACTATAAAGACCGGCAAAAGAAAACAAGTTGAAGAAAAGTTAAAAGAAAAATGGATTTTCAGATTAACAGAGATTCAAAAACTACAACTTTGGGAAAGGGATGTTGATTTTCTTAATGGAGTATTAGATTGTCTAGATTACTTAATTAAAGAGAAAAACACCGAAAAAAACAATTGAAAAAACATTCATTTTTTGTGATTTTTCACTTTTTAATTACTAGCATATTTAGTAATTTTATGTCTAATCATGAATAAGTAAAAACAAAATTTGAAAACGATAACCTATGGATGATATAGTTTTAGTTGAAATTAAAAATCCGAAAATCCCAAAAGATTGGGATTATAAAAAGTCGGTAACAAAAATGAGGAGATTAGTTGTGAACTGGAAAAGTATCTCAATAGAGATTTTACAAGAGTTACATATAGCCAAAACCAAACTCGTTGCACAAGGTGTTAGAAACGACTTAGACCCAAATGGGTCGAAGTTGGGTTGGGAGAACTATCTTCGTGATATAGGATTAAGTAAAGAAACTGTTAGAAGGTGGTTGAGTAGGTATAATCCTGATACAAAAGTTATACTTCCAAAAGAGTTAGAGGGTAATGGTAAAATTGAAACTAAACAATCGTGCCCTTGTTGCGGATACAAATGGTGAGATAAAATTAGTAGAAATGAATAAACTAGTAGAATCAACATATAGCAAGGTAGAATTAGATAGAATTATAAACTATGTTATAAAGAAGTTACAGGTTGAAGATTTGTTTAAATTAAGAGACAGATTTGAAGGTCAACTTTTTTTAAATAATTCTATTAAAAAGATTTTTACACTTTGGACTTTATTGGAATTGCTAAAAACTCCTAACTACAAAAAAATTAAACTTGGGTTTTTAAATACTATAGATTTTGAAGAGTTTACTGAATTAAAATTAACTTATATTGATAATCTAGAACTTATTGAAAAAATTAAAGGAAACGAAAATTATACTTTATTCTCTGTTGTCAATTTACACTTCAGAAAGTGTACTTTGTATAGTAATTTAGATAGTATTGTTAATGTAGAAAAAAAAACTATGAAGACTCTAGAAAAAAACAAGGAAAATATTTATGATTAAATTACAAACGATTTAAAATTGTATTATAAAATGAATGTGTTAAGTCTTTTTGATGGTATTTCTTGTGCTAGGATAGCTTTAGAAAAATTGGATGTTAAAATTACCAACTATTATGCTTCTGAAATAGATGAAAATGCAATTAAAGTTTCTAAAAAAAATTATCCAGAAATAATTCATTTAGGAGATATTAGAAATATTAAATCAAAAGATTTACCAAAAATCGATTTATTGATTGGTGGTAGTCCTTGTCAAGATTTAAGTAATGCTCAAAATGGACTTGGTTTGGAGGGTACGAAATCAGGTTTGTTTTATGAATACATTAGACTTTTAAAAGAAATTAAACCGAAATATTTTTTGTTAGAAAATGTTAAAAACAAATGGGGTGACACAATGAGTAATTTTGTTGGTGTTCCCTTTATTCAAATTAATTCAGCTATTTTTTCGGCACAATCGAGACCGAGATATTATTGGACGAACATCGACTTCCCAACATTTCCAAGCAACCATAGCAATGAAGTTATCAAGACTATATTACAAAATAAAGTTGATGAGGCTTTCTATATAAATAAAACTGGGATTGATATATTTTTAGATACTATTGAGAAAAACAATAAGAAAACACAAGACGGGATTATAAAAATATTTGACATGCCAAAAGAAATATTAAAAGATAATGAGAGACAAAGAAGAGTTTATTCTATTGATAGTAAATCACCAACCATACTTGCAAGAGCAGACACAACAAAAATATTTGTAAAATCAAGAGTCAGAAAACTTACACCCCTGGAATGTGAACGAATGCAAAAAATACCAGACAACTATACTGATATTTGTAGTAATACACAACGGTATAAAATGATAGGAAATGCCTTTACTGTTGATGTGATAGTACATTTTCTTCGAGGTTTAGAAAATCCTCCAAAGAAGACAAACAAAACAAAAAACAAACCTGTTCAATTACTTATCGAAATATGAAATTTATAGACCTATTTTGTGGAATTGGTGGTTTTAGAATCGCATTTGAAAGTGTTGGTGGAACTTGTGTATTTAGTTCTGATATAGACAAATATGCTTGTGAGACTTACCTCAATAATTTTGGAGAATACCCATTATGTGACATTAAAAAAGTTGACGAAAAAGAAATTCCAAATTTTGATATATTATGTGCTGGTTTTCCTTGTCAACCATTTAGTATTGGTGGTTTAAGAAAAGGATTTCAAGACACAAGAGGTACTTTGTTTTTTGATATTGAACGGATTTTAAGACATAAAAAACCGAAATCATTTATTTTGGAAAATGTAAAAGGTTTAGTTAATCATGATGAGGGTAATACACTAAAAACAATTCTTAATAAATTAGCTAAATCTATAAATGGAATAAATAATTCTGAGAAATTTAAGGATTGTCTTAATTATGATGTTCATTATAAAGTTATAAATTCAAAAGATTTTGGAGTTCCACAAAATAGAGAAAGAATTTACATAATTGGGTTTTTGAATAAAGTTGATTTTAAATTTCCTTTAAGCAACTTAAAAAAATCCCTACTTGAAATAATTGATACAAGTATCAAAAAAAATAGTATTTCAATAACTTTAAAAAATAATATTGACAATCACTTAAAGAATCATATTAAATATGATGAAATAAAAAGTCTAAATTATTTGTTAGCATACGAGGTTAGAAAATCAAGAAGTACTTTTAGATTTGACAACCTCTCTCCAACCTTAACTGCTAAAATGGGTACAGGGGGAAATAATGTTCCTGTTTTGGTGAATTTACAACGGAAATTAACTACAGACGAATGTCTTAAAATTCAAGGTTATCCCAGAAATTACAAAATAAAACCTAATAATAGTCAAAGTTATAAACAAATAGGAAATAGTGTATCAGTACCAGTTATTAAGGCAATAGCAAACGAAATGGTTAAATTTATTTAGGTTTTAATACAATTGTAAAAATATTTTTACTTCTACCTGAACCAGTAGTAATTGAAAATGGTATGTAATAGTTTTGTTTCATAACATCATTTTCTAGTAACCAAGTTGCAGTGAATGGTTCATCGAAATTTCCTATTCCCTTAAAAATCAAATCACTAATTTTTTTATCTTGAATTATAATTTTTTCAAGTTCTTTATTTGAAAATGTCTTAATTAGACTCATTATATCTTTGTCAAACAAATCAATATTTGAAACTCCTAATTTCAAACTAAAGTATTCTTTAAAATCACTTATCTCAACAGACCATCCTTTGATTACTGAAGTGTTTTTTTCAAGTTCTTTAGAAGAGTAAATAGAAGCTCCTGCACCTAACATGTTTGAATTAAATATTTTTAAAAATGTATTGGGTGATATTTTCGTAATTGTATAATTAGAGTTAGATAATTTTATTGATAGTCCACTATTCAATATAGGTTTAAGATTAAAATTAACGAGGTCTATCTCATCTAAATAATAATCCCTTTTTTCTAAGTCTGCTTTTTCTATAGTTCCTTTTGCAAAAAATATATCAGCTTTAGGTTGAACTTTTTCTTGATTAACAAAACCATACTTTTTTGAATTAACATGTATTGCATATGTAATCTTACTATCATAAGGTAATACATCCCAATAAGTTGTTTTTTTATTTAACAACTTAGTAATTAATACTTCTTTGTAATTTCCCTCTAGTGCTTTATTCATTGTTAAGTATATTAAGATCCCTTTCCATACTTCCCCATTTTAATTGAATCTGACCTCTTCGATTTTCCATATCAAACCTTCCTGACAAATTTCTATTCCATGCCTGAAAAGTTAGAACACCGATACTAAGTGGTTTTTTTATTTCCTTATTAACAAATTGTACTACTTTTTTTTCTTCTACAATTATACATTTGTTTATATCTCCAAATAAAATAAAATCAGCCTTTTGTTTCGAAACAGCTCCATCAACAATAAATCGATTAGTTAATTTAAACTTATGTTTATTGAAATAATTTTGAATGTTATTTATTTTTATTGGAATACTCTTTTTTAGTTCAGTAGCAGAAACTCTATCTTTTACTTTTCCAGTACCATCTATTGTTCCATCTCCCCAAACAAAATATCTTAAATCATTGAATACACTTTGATTATTTTCAATATCCTGATTTAAAAAGAAAATAAAATCTTCTATTGGTTCTTGATGTAAACTATTTCCTGAACCCTTTTTAACCGAAACATTAAATTCTTTATCATTTATTATTATTGATAAATCTGCTTTACTGGTACCCCCATATTTTTTGGCCGAAAAAGAGAATGGAATCTTACCATTATTAATTTCTAAAACAACTTTCTTTAAATTGTTATTTAAATCCTGAAAGTTTGATTTATTTACAAATTCATTAATAATTTCGTTTTCATTTTCAAATCCAGAGATCATATTAATTTTTTTAACTAATGACTAAATTAGTCAAAACATGTCTTTGAGACAAAATAATTTCATATCGTTGTTTAGCGGGTGTGGCGGTTCCTCCTATGGTTATCGGAAAGGTGGATTTTCGGATTTGTTAGGTATTGACCAGAATCCAGTTAGTTGTGAATCGTATGGATTAAATTTCCCAAATGCTGAGGTTTGGAATAGAGACATTAAGAAAGTATCACCAAAAGAAATACTAACGAAATTTGGGTTAAAAAAGGGGGAATTAGACCTATTGGATAGTTCTCCTCCTTGTCAGGGTTTTTCTATTGCCGGCAAAAGGGAGATATTAGATACACGAAACGAACTGTTTCTTCACACAAAAAGATTCATTACAGGATTACTTCCAAAGGTTTTTATTATTGAGAATGTTGATGGTCTCCTACATGGAAAGATGAGAGGTGTGTTCAACCACATTATTGAAGAGTTAGAGAAAACACCATATCGAATAAAATGGAAATCACTTAATTCAATCTACTATGGGGTACCCCAATCTCGCCAAAGAATTATCATTATGGGAGTAAGGAAAGATTTGAAAAAGGAACCCATATTTCCTGAACGAGAAAATTACATTCAGTACATAGGTGATGTAATACCCAATATTCAATTTCATAGTCGAGGACAATTTGATAAAAGATTAAAGAGTGTCGATTCTCTTGCATATACAATCACAAAAACACCCTCAATGTTTTTTGTTGAAAATGGTGAAAAGAGAAAACCAACAATTGATGAACTGAAAATATTACAAGGATTTCCAAAATCATTTAAATTAAAAGGAACCTACAATGAGAAATGGGGAATGATAGGCAACTCGGTTCCTCCTCCACTTACTGAAAGAATCGGAAGAGTAATAATAAAAGAAATTTTAAGTAATATATCTTTATAGAAAATAATTATCTCAACTTATGAAAAATAAAATTTCAGGAATATTAGCCGGTGTATCAGGCGAGTATTTTGTTGCGGCTGAATTATCCCGTAGAGGATATATTTGTTCGGTAACTTTGAAGAACACAAAAGGGATAGATATTTTAGTTTGTAATGAAGACTCAACCAAAACTCTTGGGATTCAAGTTAAAACAAATCAGATTAATAAAAGTGAATGGGTTTTAAATGAAAAAGCAGAAAAATTAACTGATAAAAATATTGTTTATGTTTTTGTAAATCTAATATCAGAAGATAACCTACCTGAATATTATATTGTACCGAGTAAAGTTGTTTCAAATCAAATTTCAGCTGGACATAAGAAGTGGTTATCTACTCCTGGAAAAAACGGACAAAAACATAATGATAGTACGATGAGAAAATTTAAGGATATAAATAAAGAGTTTCTTAATAGATGGGACTTATTGGGAATTTAATTTTTTTAATTTCTACTTCATACTAAATTTCATGTAATCGGATTATTTGCCGGTCCCAAATTTACTTGTCGGACTACTTCACATTTCCCTCCCAATTTTCACTCTATACAAATCGTAATCTTTTTGAGGAAAAGTAATTTTTTCTCAAAAACTGAATATTTATTGTAAATGATACAATGATTGTAGAAACTGAAAAGCGGGTTAAGTATGAGGATATAAATAACCTCTACGATGCTACTGGATTAGCCAACGATTTGGGAATCACAAGAGAAATGATTTACTACTATAAAAGAAAAGGATACCTGAATGGGTTTAATGTCTCAGGTAGTAAACAACTTTACACCAAAGAAGAGGTTATAAATTTTTTAATAAAACAAGGATATAAAATAGAAGGAGAAACAAATGAAACTACCGAAACTAACAACATGGGGAATTGAAAATAATTTCAATGAAACTTTTGAATCATTCTTTGAAGGAATGAAATCAGATGAACTTACTGAAGAAACAAAGGGTTATTTCACTCGATTGATTATGTTATCAGAACTATTGAGAGAAAGAAGAATGGATATGGCAAAAGAAGCTCTTGAACTTGCTTTCAATGGTGTAATCCAAAAAGACAATTCTGAAATGGATGATTATATAATGGACTATACTTCTGATGAAGATTAGTCTGTCAAAATCCAATCTGTATTAAAATATACCATTGTAAAAGAATAACAAACTTATCATTACTGGTGTGTCATAATTACCTTGATAATCTGTATCAATTTAATTATTTGTGAGTTTTACAGATATTCCTAATTCTTTGTAATAATTTAATATCATATCAGGTTTGAACATTCTCTTTCCGTTTACTTTAATTCCTTTAGGAAATTTATTCTCTCTCATTTTCTTGTAAATAGTGTATTTGTTTAACCCTATCTCTTTACTTAATTCCTCAATTCCGATTAGTGTTTCAAATTGTATCATAGTGGTTGTTTTATTATAAGTATTGGTTTTATTAATAATCTTCAGAGGTATTATCACCCCCTCAGTAAGTTTATTTTGAATTAATGTATCCTATTGCATATACCGACCGAACGATTAATAATTCAACTGGGGGTATTAACATCACTAGAAACTTACAAAGATTGAGGTTAACCGATGGGATTTACTTTACACGATCCAATCAGAGTTTACTGAAAGTTTAGTAGTTTATATTTTAGAAGTATTCTACCACCACTTCCAACTATATATATAAGATTCAAAACCCAAACGAACACTTTTTACCAACTTTTTTTACAAAAAGAAAATATTCGTTTATATCAATAACGAATATAAAATCAGGAGTCATTGACTTTCAACACGATATAAATTCTTTAACTTTTTTGATATTCTTTTATGAGAATATTTTGCTACTAATGAACATCCTGATACATTCGTGGTATCAAATAAAAGTGAATTTAAAATGACAACAACAAACTACAAAACCTCTGATTATTTAACTACTGATGAGATATTGAGATTATCTCGTTACTTCCGTAAAGAGAAAAACTATTCAATGAGTTTATTGATTGAGTTCGGTGTGAAAACATTACTCCGTTTTTCTGATTTAAGTCGTATCAAATGGGTTGATGTATTGGGAAAAGATGTTTTGGTTCTAAACGAACAGAAAACGAATAAAAGGAGGGAAATAACTATTGGTAGGTCATTGAGAGAATCTATAGAAAACACCTTCAATGAACTAAAAACTACTAATAAAGATGGTTTTATGTTCAGATATACTCTTCAACATACCAACCTACTATTAAAGGAGGGTGGGAAAAATGAAAGAATCAAAAACAAACATATCTCGACACACTCACTCCGTAAAAGTGGAAGTCGTTTTATTTGGGAAAACAATGGTCATTCTGACGAGTATCTGATTAAACTCTCCTCTATACTAAACCACAGTTCAACCTCAATAACGAGAACATATTTAGGAATATCCAAAGAAGAGATTAAGGATATTTATCAGAGTTTTGATGAGTTGATGTGAAACATTATTTGAATAAATTAGTTTATTCTACTAGACATTGATATTGTATAAATGTTTCGATTATCATCACTTAAAGATGAGGTGAATTGGGCTTTGTTAACTCCATTGGAATAAGTTGATTGTATTCCCCCAAATTTATTTTCATACTCCTTGTCTGATGGATCATAAATTAATTTATATCCATTACTTTTAAATTCATTTTTTATTGAGTTGTATTCCCTTTGATTTCCTGTTTGGTACCAAAAACCACAGTTTCTTTCAGGACAATATTTGGCAATAAATCTGACAGCCCTATCATTTATTTCATTTCTTTCTTCTGACCATGTAGTAGAATTGTCTTCTTTTTTAAAAAATTGAAATTTTTTCTTTGAAAGGTAAATGTCACAATTTTCGGTATTTGATTTATATATAAAAACCAAATCGACATATTTCAATTGACCAAAAGTTATAATTGGAGAAACAATTAAAAAAAAGATAATTATATATTTCATAAATAAAGACTTTTTTAACATTGGTGATTCAATAGAAATAAATTCGAAATTTTATTACAATTTAAAAATAATAATTTAATTGAAAACATTGATAAAAAACTCATTTTGTAATTAGTAAACTATAATAGTTTCAAAATCTCTTTCTCCTTTTCTTTATAAACATCCTCATCAATCAATCCTTCATCAAAGAGACTTTTAATTTCTATTAATCTATTTCTAACATCGATATTTTGAGATGTTTGGACCTTAGGGTTTTCTGATACAAAACCAAACAATGTAGATGAAACTTTTCTGTCCTCATCATTCATACTGAAGTATCTTTCAAAAACTCTTAAAGACCTATGTCCAACCATAGACATTATCACATAAGGTTCAATTTTATTGATAATCCCTTCCTTTATAAAAGTTCTTCTTCCTACATGGGATGATATTACTTCATATAGTCGTTTTGATTTATCCGTATCTCCAATGATGTTTTTTCCACTTCTCAATGGACGATGAATCAATCTATTGAGATTACACAATTCTCCAATTAACTTAATGTGATTATTGAATTTTTGATTTGGATAAAAATTCCCATTTAGTGTCTTTGGGAAAATATAATCATCTTTAGTTTTATCCTTTGAGTACTTTCTAAAAATTTTATCGGTCATTTCATTAATGGGAACACGAACAGTTCTATTGGTTTTTTCCATATATATTTTGAACTCTTTCCGAGTAAAATCAAAGTGTTCCACCTTTAGTTTTATTGTATCACCATAACGAGTTCCTAACCCACATTCAAACAAAAGTAAATCACGACAAAATTCAAGATTGGTATAAATTCTTTTTTCATTGTCTTTAAGAAAATCAACTAAGTATTCAGTACTATGTTTTTTATGTTCAGGATTAGAATAGTTAATTTCATCCAATTCAAATAATTTTTTCACTTCGTTTCTATACAGGTAAACAACATCTTTTTCAGATAAATCATCTTTTATTTTCTTACTATAAAATTTTACTGATACATTATTATGATACCCCTTTTCTTTACTCCAGTTAAAAAATGTTCTGAAGTGTCCGATGAATTTTTGAATTGTGGAATTAGATAGTTTTTTTCTTATCCCATAACTGATGAATTCATTCATTACATCCCCATCTATCTGGTCAAAATACAACCTATCATCAAATATATTTTTCAGAATAGTAAATATGTGTTTAGATGTACTTCTATATGAACGTACATGATTAATTGAAAATTGATTGGTACTATTTTCAATAACATCCTTTAAGTATTTCCGAAAAACCTCAACTACCGGATATTCGTAATTAACCTCTTTTACTTCTCTTAATTTCCTATTTGAAAATCTATCTTTAACCGTTTTGGTTAAGGGTTCTTTTTCACCGACACGAATTAAATCTATCTCTTTCTCTACATCTCTTTTTAATCCTCTTAAAGTACTGTTTTTAGATACATGGTTTTCATCAGTTGTTTTGACGGGATTATTAGAATCACCCTCATTCCAATCCTTTTGTTTAACAGAGACATCGGTTGAGAACCCTATTTTATGACCTTTATAATAGTAGTTTAACCTTATAGGAATCTCGGAGTTTTTTGAATGATTAACTCCTCCTCTTTTGTGAAGTGAAAAATATAAACTCATACTCAAATATACCGAATAGAGTACATTGTACTCTAATTTTATGGTATTATTTTCTTAAAAATAATTATAACTACTTGAAAAGCATTGTATTATATTGTTTTATTATTGCCGGTCCATTGACGGCCCACACCACCAGAAGGCCTGCAAAAACGTGCAAATAGCTGTTTTTCAGGCCTTTTTACATTTTTAAAATGCATATACGTGCATAAGTCGCCTCAATGTTGCCCTAATTTGGCAACATACTTGCAACAGAAAATCACGTAACTCACACTTCTTCTTTCTCGTTTTTTACGCATTGAATTGCTTCGTTTTGCACCAAAATCGAAACGAAATTTTATGCACTTTTAAACCTTAAATTTTATAAAATGAGAAGAAACAATCTAATGGAATCGGCTGAATTCAGCATCCATTTCCATCTTAGAAGAACATTTGCCTATGAAAATGGAGAACATCCTATTGTAATGCGGGTAAATTATCACAAAACCAGAAAAGACATCGTAACAGGTCTTTCTTGCCATGCTGATTACTGGATCTCGGAAAAAAACATGGTTGACCCAGTTAATGATGAGGCCATTGCTATCAATGAAGAACTGGTACTCATCAGAGAAAAATCCAAAGAGCGCTACCGTGAACTAAAGGAAAGTAAAAAACCATTTAGCGTCAACGAGCTTATCGATTGTATCAAAGGGAAAGAACCAGCACCCCAGTCCGTGATGGAATACATGGATATAAAAATAAAAGAGCTGGAAGAGTCCGTTGATATTGATATGCAGGGTACTACTTTTTATAAGTACAAAAGAGTTAAACGATATCTTGAAGAGTTTCTGATGAGCAGTAGGAATTTTAAAAACTATCCCGTTAGTGGAATTGATGTAGACTTCATCAACAAATTCAGCAACTTTCTGCGTAAAGAAAAACAGAATGGTCAAAACTCGGTTACCTCTTTATTAAGTGTGCTAAGAACTGTTTTAAAAATAGCCATTGAATCGGGTGTAATCCAAAAGAACCCTTTTGATTCGATTCATTTTAAAAGAAAGCCAGTGAACAGAGAATATCTTTCCATAGAAGAATTAGAACAAATGGAGAAGGTGTCCGATCTAAAACCAGATTTAGAACTCGCCCGTGATTTATTTTTATTTGCTTGCTATACCGGTCTGGCTTATTCGGATATCAAAGAACTCAAGAAAGGACATATCAACATCGACCAGGATGGAAGCAAGTTTATTCATAAAGCTCGTTACAAAACGGAAATCATGAGTTTGATACCGTTGTTACCAACCGCTGAAAAAATCTTATTGAAATATTCCATAGACGCTGATTTTAGAAATTTCCGCTGGAAGGTTCCATACAACTCTAAGCTTAATGGTAAGTTGAAAGAGGTTGCATTGCTGGCGAATATTGATAGGAAAATATTTATGCACTTGGGTCGTCACACTTTTGCTACCACCATTACTTTAAGCAATGGTATCTCTCTCGAAACCGTGAGTAAGATGCTTGGCCATAGTACGATTAAACATACTCAAGAATATGCGAAAATAACGGGTTCGAAGGTGAAGAAGGAGATGAGTACGATTATGGGGATGTATAGTTAGTGTTTTTCGGTTTTGAATAACCCGGATTTTGCAGTTGGAATCGTGATGAAAAGAAAAAAGGCAATAAAGGTTGAGCCGATTTTTTGGTCGCGAACATATTGACATATGATAAGATCAAAAAATCATGCAAACGCTTGTATTAGAAGCATTTTTTTCTTTTAATAGATTTCAGCTGCAAAATATGGGTTTAAAAAATACACGTTTATCAATTGCTGTGTTACGGAAGCGTAATGAGAGGGGGAATTTATTATATTTGGGGGAGGGGATCTCGCTTAGAGAACTATTATTGGATGGATAGACGATGGAAATTTCGGGTATAAGCGAGTTATGAGTAAGTAATAAAGTAACAAATATATGACAATAAATGAGCTTTTAAACCTGACAACCCCTTTGGCTAATGGAAGTAATCAATTTACTATTCAATTAGCCAATATGAATGCAAATGATGGTAAACAATACTATGACAATTTAATCAACCTTCATGTTCAAATGAATTATGGTATTTATGCAATATGCAATTCAGACAATCATCAGATATTGTATATTGGTAAAGGTGGAACAATTCAAAATGATGGTACATTTAAAAATCAAAATCTTAATGGACGCCTTAAAGCACCAAGAGGAACTTATAATAATAGCTATTTATATTTCCAGAATGTCATGACCGAGAACACATTCGATTCATTAATATTTTTGGTAATTTATTCAAATCTAAACAACCCACCCGCATACATTGAATCAATTTCATTACGACATTATTTAAATCAAAATAATTGTTTACCAATCTTGAATAATGAATTCTAATCTACCTACTCATAACAGCGTGTAAGCAATATTGCCTTGCCGCAGGCGCAACACAAGGCAACATCGCCTACACGCAAAACGTTAGTTGTAATTATAAATCACGATGAAAAGAAAAGAAAATGAACTTTTAATTATTCAAACCTCGGATTCTTCGAGTGTTTTTATAACAAAAAACTTATTCCCATATGACGACCAAGACATAGAACAAATTTGTTATTCAATAAGCGAGGGATATAATCCATTATATTGGTCAGACGATTGGCATAACGATTTACAAGATGTAATCAATTTGATTGAGTTTCCTAAAAGAAATGTTTCGTGCAAAAGAGACTATATAAGTTGGTGGCTTAATTGTAGACCTTCATTTGTAGATGATTCAATTAAACCTATTTTGAAAAAACGATTACAAGCATATCATTTGACGGGTGAAATACGAAATGCTTTTAGTAATACAAAATATGGCCTAGAATCTAATAGTGATTGTCTTTTAGAATGGCATTCAATACTCGATGTTGAATACGATGAAAAGCTAATTGAATTTATTCCAAAAGAAGACAATATTTGGTACAATGAGATGAATATCATAACAATATATTTTGATGGATTTTTATCCTTGCCTTATTCAAGAATCTCAATAAAAACAAACATATTTCCTGCCTTTCAAAATTTTCTTGACTATATATACGGACTGATTACGAATGAAGTAAATCAATTTTCGTATGGTGAAGAATGGATTCTTTTCAACACAAAAAATGGAATCATATTGAAAAAAGATAATTTAAATGTAACACGACCACTTAACGAATTGAAAATTAAACACGCTGATAAAATAATATGCTACAAGAAATAACTACAACTAACAACGTGTAAGCAATATTGCCTTGCCTGGGCGCAACACAAGGCACATCGCTTACACGCAAACCGTTATAGTTAATATACACAAAATGATATAAAATGAGACGTTACGATCTTGCATACAGGTTAATCCCTTACTTAATAGATGAATTCAAAAAAGGCAAAATCAAACAAGTTAAATTGTTAGATGAAATATTTATAAAAGAAATCCTAAGTAAAGAAGAAAATGATTTTAGTTCTGATGATTTGATAATTGAGCATAAAATTCTTTCAAAAACAAAATCTGTAGGGATGTACATTTTTCCTGAACCATTAAAAATGACAGAAGCTAAATTTGGTTTATTGTTCTTTGATTTTAAAAGAAAAATTACGAAATACTATACACTTGAAAAATCAAACCCATCAGAAAATGGCAATGATAGATATATGATTGGTTCCACTCCAGAATTAGGAACACATTTAAATCATGGCAATTTTGAGGAGGAACCAACAATAGATATTTTTTTAAATCACATTTATTCAAGATATGAAAAAGGGTCCAATAATAAAATTGTATTATATCTAATTTTAGGAATTGTAATTTTTCTGTTATTATTCCTGCTATTAAAGTAAGTGGAAGACATGAATTATAAATATACTGGCTATAACAGCACCTACCCAAAAGGCAAGGTTTTGAATTACAAAGACAGTTTTGTGATTAATCAAACATTAGTTTTTGAAATCAGGCTTTGCAGTAAAACTACCTCCCTTCGGTTAGCTGCGAACAGTTATAGTTAAACAAAAGACAAAAGCTAAATGCAATACAAAGTTGACACAAAAGAGCTTTATACAGACAAAGGAGAATTTGTCAAGAAAATGCAATGTCCAAGAGATGTTGAATGGGGGAATATAATGCCGGGAAAGAATGACATTGAGAGGAATTGTATCCATTGCAATAAATCTGTTCTGAATATTGAATTTTTATCTGATGATGAGGTTGTGTTTCTATTGAATAAGAGACCAGAAACTTGTTTAAAAATTAACGCAAAAAGAATCTGATATGGCATTTTGGAATTTTTGGAAAAGCAAGAAAAGCGGAATTGATAATCTTAGAAAGATTGAGACATTACGTGGTCAAAAAAGTATTGATAATGCAATAGCCAAAGGGGCTAATCTGATTTTCAAAAATGTTGAGCCATTTTCAACTGTGAAAGGCAAATACTGCATAATGAAAAATAAAAAGTCTGGAAAGAAATTCAAAATATACGACTTCAGAGATGAAAGAGGTTATTCGGAAGATTTTGAAGTTGTTCAGGATTGGACCTATGAATATTACAAATTTGAATTTCCGAAAGAGGCAGCATATGTTATTCCCAAAGACATAAAAGATGGAGAAATAGTGCTAGTAGAAGATTTAATTGAAAATTTTCTTAGCTATTATTATAACCAAGGTGGAAGTGACAGATTGAAAAGTTGTAAAGCTAAATGGAAAAACAATGATTTGGAAATTCAATACAATCCAAACATTGATTGTATAAATGTAGTAGGATAAAATATGGCAGCCTATACCAGCTTGCAAGTGCTATAACCTTGCAGAAGATGTAACACAGGGTTACGATTACATGCACACAAATCGTTTGTTGCAACCTTATCTGACATCAAAACTATCAACCACTTCAAATCAATAAAATGAAAAAAAATATTTTTTACTTATTCCTTTCGTTGACAGCATTGTTAACACTTCATTCTTGTACAAACAAAAATGATAACGCTTCATCAGAAAAAGCATCATCATACTTTTCAAACTTAGACAGTGGTGTACAAACAGGAGGAATTAAAGTTATTCCCATCACCACGCCAAAAGGAACGTTTAATGTGTGGACTAAGCGTATTGGAAATAACCCATCCATGAAAGTTTTAATTTTGCACGGTGGACCAGGCGGATCACACGATGGTTACGAATGTTTTGAAAGTTTTTTACCAAAAGAAGGCATAGAATTTATCTATTACGACCAACTTGCTTGTGGCAATTCAGACAATCCAAAAGACACGTCTTTGTATGACCTGCCACGATATGTTGAAGAAGTAGAACAAGTTCGTAAAGCGTTGAATTTGGATAAAAGTAATTTCTTCTTGTATGGACATTCCTGGGGTGGCATTCTTGCCATGCAATATGCCCTTAAATATCAAGACAATATTAAAGGGTTAGTTATTTCTAACATGATGGCAAGCTGCCCTGAATATGGAAAATACGCAAATGAAGTTTTAGCAAAACAAATGCCTCCTGCTGTTTTAGATACGGTACGAGAAATAGAGAAAAAAGGCGATTTCCAAAATCCAAAATACATGGAATTGTTATTGCCTAATTTTTATGCAAAACACGTTTTACGGTTAGCAGAATGGCCAGAACCCATCAACAGAATGTTCGGAAAGTTAAATAACGAACTCTATGTCAACATGCAAGGACCAAGTGAATTTGGCGTTTCGGGAAAATTGGCGAATTGGGACATTAGCAAGGAATTAAAAAACATAAAAGTTCCAACACTTGTAATTGGTGCAACCTTTGACACAATGGACCCCAATTATATGGAATGGATGAGTAAACAAATACCCAATGGAGAATTTTTACTCTGTACAAATGGTAGTCATTGTTGTTTTTATGATGACCAACAGACTTATTTTACAGGATTAGTGAAATTTATTAAAAATGTAAATTGACAAATTGCTGATCTGAAGAAAAAGACAGCAGCCAACGCTCAAAAAATAATTAGGAGGATTTATAGTTAGTTTTATTCAGTTTTGTTTAAAACATAAGCGTTTATCAACTACTGCATTTACGGAAGGGTGATGAGAAGGGGAATTATTATATTTGAGGAAGATGGATTTCGGGATTTCGTTTAGATGATTATTTTGGTTGGAGAGACGAAAGAAGATACGGAGATAGTGGTAATTTAAAATACATAATATGCCATACTTGATTTTTGACTTAGAAATGACAGGGTCCGAATCCGATTATCATGATATAATTCAGATTGGAGCAGTACTAGCTGATGAAAACTGGAAAAAGATTTCAGAATTTGAAAGTTTAGTGTACCCTGATAACCCCGAAACAATTTCGAAATGTTCAGAAGAAATACATGGTATTTCTTTGTACGACTTGGAAGAAGCACCATCTGCTTATGATGTATTTGAAGATCTTGAAAATTGGTTGAGAAAGAATTTAAAAAGAAAGCAAAACGATAATTTGTATGATATTATTTTGTGTGGCCAAAGCGTAATTAATGATATTAACTTTCTTAAATTTAAATATAGCGATTTAAATTTACCATGGCCTTTCTCATCCAAATTGATTGACTTATTGACTATTTCATTTGTTTTCTATAAAATATTCGATAACAACGGAATTAAAAGACCTAAGTCGATGAGTTTAAAGAGTGTATCTGAAATGTTTAAGATTGAACGAGATGGTAATTATCACAATGCTCTTGAGGATGCTAACATAACTTTTTCCTGTTTCAAGGAATACTTCAAATTATCTGAACAAGTGAAATTAATGCTATGATATCATGTTTTTCAAATATCAAGTATCAAATAGAAACACTTGTTAAGAGTTATATTTTTGTTTATAGCGTCATTGATTGTTAAGAAAGTTAACTATTTCAATAATGACACAAAACCAAATTGGAAAGTTTCATAAAATAATTAGAAACTGAAGAAAATACGTTTTTTTGCGGCGAAAAAACTCCATATTCACCGCATTTTTGCGGTGAATAATTCGCATATTGAATCTTTTGCGCTGCTGGAGAATCTCAATCCACTATCTATTTTTTAATGAAATCAGATAGTACACTAACTAAATTCGGATTAATTTGGATAACAGGTCAAATAAATGCTTGCATAAACTGATAATAACAAGACCATCAAAATCCAGATGAAGGGATATCAATAATGTATCCTTTTTTTTCAATTTCTTCTATTTGTTTTATCAACGCTTTTTCTGCCTCTGTTTTTGGGGCATTCCTATTAATTAATTCCATGAGACGTTTTTCTTTTTCATCAAGTACACTTTCAGTAGAAGTTGTAAGATCGTATTTTCTGGTGCTATTTTGAGTTTTTGATTCTAGCGCATTTACAATTTTTCCATGTTTACTTTCATCATATTTTTCATCCCATCCAAACTGATTGTATTCCTTCAAAACCCATTTCGAACTTTTATATTCAAATCCATAATTCATGAATTGTTCTTCATTGATTGTAAAATGTAATTGAATTCTGTCGCCAGCATTTGGATTTAATTCAACATCAAATGTAGAAGGCGTATTCATTAATCTCAACAGCGCATCCTCATTATATTTTTCGATATTTTCTTCGGGAGCATAAGGCATTATCATCGACCCCATTATCATCATATCTTTATTTTTATTGCGTCTATATAAAACCCAATAGTTTTTAAGACTGTCGACATTTTCTGCTTTGCAGGTGCATAACAATAGTTTATCCGATACTTTGCACATATAAATAATTATTTTTTTAAATGATCAATTAAAATAGTTACAACAATTACAGCGCAACTCAAAAACCCCAGCAATATCATTAGTACCACCATGCATCCCGATGTTGTTCTATTGTATACTCGATTGTACAAAGCCTTTTTCGGATTGGTTACCCAGCCCCATCCTCTCGGTGCTTTGAAACCCAAGTTTTGCCGAACATATCTTTTTAAAGATGTTCTTGCTGCTATGCGTTTGTTGAGGTTTGGTATGCGGAACCCGAATTTCATAAATAAAGTATGTTGTTTTTAAAGTTAAACTTTTTGAATGATTATTCTATCCATTTGTAACCAAGGCGAAAAATTGGCTTCGTAGATTATTCAACACAATTATTTTCAATAAATGCTGCTGCAGTAAATTAGTTAAAAAGTAAACCAGTTGCCTTATACCATAAGTATAGACAACTGGTTTACTTCTGAAATAAAATAACACCTAAACTAGCGTCTTTTTGAATATCTTTTTGAATATATTAAATCAATGGCTTCAATATTTACACCAAGGTTACTTAGATTCTTTACTTTTTCTTCTACTCTTGTAAACGACCAGTTGATTACATGAAAAAAAATGCGAGATTCGATCAGACGATGATGAACAAATTTTCTAGCAGACATACAAAAATCATGACCCAATTCATCTTCAATAAATGGAGGATCCGGATAATGTACTTCATTTTCAAGCTGAACATCCGAAAACTGACAATAGTTATTCAATTTCCATAACACATCCTCTAAGAAAAAATCCTGAGAAGGTGTAAATCTTGTAATCAATCTACCTATATGAATTTCGCAAACAAGCATATCATTATCTGTGTTATGCAAAAGAAGTGCTTGTGCAATATGGTTTTTCGATATATGCTCTATATCTAAATATATAGCATAAATCGCTAATTTTAACTGATTCATTTTGTTTTATTTTATTTATGAAAAAAATGATTATGAATGCATTATTAATACTTAAAACGTTTGTTATTAAGTTCCTGTTTATTCACTTTGTTATAATTGTTTGCCAAACAGTAAACCAAAAAAATCACGCCACCTACGACAATAAATTTGAGTAGTAAATTTCCACTTGAAGCAGAGGTGGTAACAACACTCGTATTTTCAATTGGAGATGATGTTCCAGCACTTACTAAAGTTGGTGGTGATAATTCCGGATAGCTTAATTGAAACAATTCCTCAAGCCCTTCCATTAAATGTTGATTTTGCATATGCAAAGGTTTTTATTTGATAAAAAATAGATGCCGTAATTGTCATACATGAAAACAGTGTGTCCACGTAAAACATTTTTTGATTTGAATTTTTTAAAGTCAAATCCAGGGCTAATAAATTCCACATAAGGTATTTCTGTGTCAAGGCCATAGAGATTTGCCAGATTCCTAAGAATTTTATTATGCAACCAAAAAGAATTACTTTTTAGTTGAGTTGCTGCATAACGATCTCTGGACCTTTTTTTCTTAATTTCATAAGCTTCTGCTGGTGGACGCAGGCGATTGCCGTGATTAGGATTGTTTTTCATTTTTTTTTATTTTGTTTTATTTTGTTTTAATTCTTACTTTATTGCCAATAGACTCAATGCGGTTTTTTTTAAGCATATCAAGCACATCAGATTTCAAGTAGAAGATTAAACCTTCTATTTTATGATAAGGCAATAGCTTTTTTGAGCGCAAGTAAGCTGCTGTTCTTACTGATATACTCAATTCTGCACAAAGCTTCTTGTTATCCCAGATGTCATGTTCTGGTGGGCATGATGCAGCTGCTACTCGTTCATCAATGTGTTTGAGAACATCTACCAATTCTGGATAAGTCTGTATATTACAATAGTTTAACATGGTATATTATTTTTAAAGAATGAGGTCAATAAGTGTACCGATGCCAAAATTTTTAATTTCAGGCTTGGATGATTGAAAAAGAGAATTTCAAAATTGGTCTATTGCATTAAAATACAACACAGGCTTGTGTTTGAGCAATAACAATGCTTTTAGTGGCTTATAGAAAAATGCGGAAAAATTTTCAAAAAAATAAAAATTAATTTTTCCTGCTATTTTGTCAGATTATTTTACCGACACATCGTCAGTAAAATAAGGCATTCCGTCATTAATGAGGGGGTAAGGGAATTTGAAAAACATTGCACAAGGGGTGATTTGAATTTTCCAACGACTAATTAACCTAAAAGTAAATTTAAAACCAATATAAAACAACCTAAGATTCCTAAAATCATCATTATTGCCACCATACATCCCGAAGTTGTCCGATTGTATACTCTGTTGTACAAAGCCTTCTTAGGATTGGTTACCCAGCCCCAACCTCTCGGCGCTTTGAATCCTAGATTCTGACGAACGTATCTTTTTAGAGATGTTCTTGCTGCTATGCGTTTATTGAGGTTTGGTACGCGGAATCCGAATTTCATAAATAAAGTATGTTGTATTTAAAGTTAACCTTTTTTGGAAAAAACTATTAAGTATCTTAGATTTTCTTAAAAAACAATATTTAATGTCATCCTCAGATTTAAAAAGAAAACTCAAGTCACATAAAGACATGCCGGAAACCCTGACCGTGCGTCTTCACCGTGCTATTAGCTGGCTGAAGTGTGCGGAGGAAAACACCACCAATCTTGATTTGCAATTTATTGCACTTTGGGTTTCTTATAATGCCTGTTATGCCATTGATGAAAAATCTGAAAATGATTTGACGGAAAGAAAGCAGTTCAATGATTTTATTTCAAAATTAGTGAGTCATGATCATGAGAAGCGTTTCTATAATTTGTTGTGGCAAAAATTCTCCGGACCGGTGCGGCTCATTATCCAAAACGAATTTATTTACAAACCTTTCTGGGATGCGCAGCGTGGCGAAAATGTAAACTGGAAAAAACTGTTTGATAAATCCAATGAAGATGCACAACGCTTTCTATCAAAAATTGAAGTGGATAAATTAATTGAAGTTGTTCTCGATAGATTGTACACCCTTCGCAACCAAATCATGCACGGCGGCGCCACTTATAAAAGCAAAGTGAATCGTGCGCAAGTAAGGGATGCCTGTAATATTCTCAAGCTCTTTATCCCAATTATTATTGATATTATGATGGAGCATTGGGAGGAAGATTGGGGTGAGATTTATTATCCGGTGGTGGGGTAGATTAATTAAATTATCCTTTTTTAAAAATAATATTTTCTTCTGCAGCAATATTTAATACCACTTCTCTTTCTGAACCATATATTGAGAATTGTTTGGCCTTAAAGCTATTAAAACTGAAAACTTCTTTTTTTATTTTATATTCATGTAAAATGGCTGTATTTCCTAACAAGTCAGTTACAGATCCTATACCATTCTTTTCGACTTCTACTTCTTCTTTTTTTTCTTCATTGTGAATTGCTATCAAGAGGCTGTTGTCATTTAATTTAATGCATTTGCCATTTAGAATTCTAAAATTGTCATTAACAAATTTTATTAAATCAGTCATTCCCATTTCTAATTTATAAAATCTAAACTTAGAAATATTCTCTGATTCGAAATATTCAATAAACTTATTTCTAAATATTTCTTTAATACTTCGCCTATATTCAGTCAATGACAAATCACTCTTTTCTGTATATGCATTTAAAACAAACAAATAATTGATTTTGTATTGACAAATAAAAAGTGAATCTCTATCAAACAATCTGTCTTTCCAATGAAAAGAGTGTTTTATGCATTCATCTAAATCTTTAGATATTGGATTAAGTAAAATATCATGAAAATTTTCATGATTGTCAATAAAACCATAGAGCAAAAAATTTGGGAAAATATTATACCCTTCTGTTATTTCATCCCGATAATTTAACTTGTTTTGATTATAAATTTTGGGGGAATTATTAAATAAGTTGATATTGTATTGAATGATATTTTTTGCATAAGTATACTGTTTAAAGATTGATAGCTTATCGGCAATATTACCTGGTTTATAATACTTCGAATCACCAATGTAAAATATATTTGAGGTGTCAATCAGTCCTTCATGTTCAAACAAATGATCGATTATTTTTCCATCATCGTTGTTTTTTAGTTTTTCGATGCTTATTTCATCTTTACTTATTTTTCTATCATAAGCTTCTATTTTATTTTCTTCTGTAAGCAGTTTATCAACCATGTCTTCGAAAACAATGTTATATTTTTTAAAACTCAAAAACTCTTCACTTCTTTTTTTTACACTTGAAGTATCTGTAGCATCAAAATATAATTCACATAACTTATACATTCTTTTCGTTGTATCAGAAAAATATTTGTATTTTATCTTTCTTAGTTTTGATAGTCCATATGCTTGTAGTTTTTTAAACTCTTCTCCTTTGATAATGGAATAACTTTTATCAATTGAAATATTAAGATTGTTTTCCTCTTTAAAATGATTTAGTATTGAGAAAAAATAAACGATCAAATCCTCTTCAATATTTATAATTGATTTTTTATTTCTAATTTGAAAATAAATAGGGTGGTTTTTTTTATCAATTACAGGAACAGATTTTCGAATGGTTTTTTCCCATTTGGGTTTCTTTGCTTGATTAATCTTATGTTCGATGTTTTTAAAAAGAATTATTGATTTGTTTTTTTTATAAAAATTCGTAAAACTAAGTACCAAATCTAAATAAGTATATTCATCATCACCAAGATTTGTATTTAACTCGTTGATTATTCCGGTATTTAATATGGAAGTAATGGAATTTCTTTTTTTAAATTCAATTAAACTATTGTAAAAACTAATGGTAATATGCCTGATCCACTCATATTTAACATCATGTTTAAACGACCCTTGTAATTTATCTAAATAAAATAATTCTTTAAGATTGATTGCTCTTCCATCATGATTTTTGAAAACCGTTTTTTTGTTTTCCCAGAGACATTTAATCTCGTTTTCATTATTATTTAAATCTTCAGGTGCAAGAAATACCTTAGGTAGCATATAAACTACTTCTTTTTTTTCTATAGAATAATAATAACCTACAGAATTAATAATAGCAGAGTCTCCCTTTTGTGTATAAAACATAGGGTCGTTAAAAATAGTCTTTAGCTCTTCAACAAAATAACTCTGACCTTCAATTAATATTCTCATACTAAATTATTCCTTACTCTTTTATTCTTCTTCTGTTTTGTTTGGTTCAAGCAGATTTAAATCTTTAAAAATTGAGGTAACTAATTTTAATCCCTCTGTTGGTATTGGAAAGAAACTTTGATAACTTATTTTATCTTTAAAGATTGAGTCTTTAGTTTCATCTTTAAAAACATCATTCCATAGATAAAAAATTACTTTGTGAATAAAATTACCTAACCCTATTTCACCGCTTTCACTAGGCTTAATAAAGTAGTTTCCTATACATTTATCCATTCCTAAATTTTGGTTTTCTTGAATTTTAAAATTGATCTTCTTTATGAAATCAATCCAATTTACTCTTATTGTAGAATCAACGATAATAGTATAATTAGCTGACTTATTAATAGACTCATCTTTGCTATAGTTAATTGGAATGTATTCCCATTCCCATCTGCGCTTAAATGCACTGTCCATTGGAAATAATGACTGGTCCGATGTATTCATTGTTGATAGTATACTTAAATTATCGGGCAATAACATTTTATTATCTTTAAAATATTCCGAATTTGAGATATTATTACTTAAGTAATTAATCACTTCATTAGATGGCGTTATTTTATAGTTTTTATCCCTATCCAGCAATTGGAATAGCTCCCCAAATATCTCTGCGCAATTTCCTCTATTTATTTCTTCAATTATCAAATAGTACTGATGATCTGGATCATTACATGCTTCAACATATATATTTGTAAATATTTGTGGTACAAATTCATACTTGATATTCCCATCATTATCTGTTATTGGCTTATAACCTCCAACAAATGATGCATAATCATATTCGGGATGAAAAGTTACTCGCTTCTGGAAGATTAAATCTATATCTTTTAAGTCTTGGGTTATTTGATACGATTTACCAGTGCCAGGCGCTCCGAAATATATTTTATTTACTGGAGTGGTTTTGGGTGATTTTGAAATAGATATTTTTGATTTTAATAATAAATCTTTTAGAAATTCTATATAATTCTTAGATCCTAATATCGCTTTAACAGAACCATTACCAACTGTTCTTTTATTTAAATCACCTATTTCACCAGTATCATCTATTTTATTTGCTTCAAGTGCATTAATAATTGATTCTATGGAAGTATTAGGATAGTCAAATATTAAAATGCCAAAGTCATTATTATATGCAATTTCATATTCATTGAGTTTTTCTTTTAAGATTTCTATGTTATTTTTATAAACTCTCGTGTACCTGCGCTTATCAAAAAGCCAATTTGCAAATTTTTCTTTTAAATTGCCTAAATCAATGTTTTTTGAAGATTCTTTTGAATTTTGCTTATTAAAAAAATCGAAAAACAACAGTGAACAAATATTATCGTATTCTTCTTTACCAATTTTATAAATCTTTGCTTGTTCTGCGAATGAATAATGAGCAGAGCGATCAATTTCAAATACTTTTCTTAAAACCAATGAGCCTTCTGAATCCGTATTTTCTACTATTAAATTATAGGTGATTTTATCTTTGACTACCACAAGTATTTTATCGCCTGATTTCATTTCTGGTATTGACAAAGGATTACCAGGAATGATAATCTTATACCTAATTTCACTACCAGATTCTACAATTGAAAAAACATTTGACAAAGAATTAATTTCAATTATGAAGTGTGAATAATTATAATGAATGGTGTTTATACCATTATGATTACTTTCTTGTTCAAGAAAATAATTTTCATCTGGATTCCGTTCTTCATTTTCTCTTATTTCTCTCATAATTTTCATTTTTTTATTTTGATCAAAAGAAGATAAAAATTCAATATACTCATTGTCTGTTCTAAGTGATAGTCTTATGCAATCATAGTAAATGTTGAAATATAACAGTTTAGGTTCAGGTAAAAAAGAAATGTCATTATAATGTTTGCAAAAAGAGTCATAGTCACCATAAGGAATATCAAAACACCAATCCGCAATAACTTGCCAAGCAGCATAATATAGTGGGTATTTATCTTTTTGCTGACAATTTTTACAATTTGAAAAAACATAAACTAATTTCCATTTAAAGTTTCTATCAAAGAAAGAAGAAGGTATTGTGGTGTTTTTTTCAAATTCTGTCCAGTTTTCAGCAATCTTAAATTCATTGAATAAAGTATCGATATGCAGTACGTCATTATTAAAAATTGCTCCGTCCTTGACATTATTTATTTGATCAGCCATCCCTTTGCCTCTTGGAGAAGTACCTTTTAATAAATAATCAATCCGTGCTGTAAAATTGTCGAGCAGAGGAATATCATTTTTTGTGAACCTATATTGTTCGTCTTTTAGTAAATTAATTACAGATAACAAATCCTGCTTTTGTTGGTCATTTATATTATTAATATTGTGCTTTTTTATTCTTTCTTCAATGCATAAGTCTTTTGATTGCTGAAGCTCAAGTTTTATATTATTTTCACACACTTTTTTGAATCGTTCAAATAATTGAACATATGTTTCTGTTCCAATCCTTAAAAAAATACTTTTAAGCTTTTTACTCTCTGTTTGTGTCATTACAAAAATGGTTTTGTGTTAAAATTATTTGTGTTAATTTCTAAAAAACATATTCATGTCTTTGCCATTCATAATCTGATAACTTGTTGAGATAATTCCCATTATTGGTTAAAATAATTTCTAATAATGTCTTATCTATATAATCTTCATTTATGTTTCTATTATCAATTAGAATTCTATAAAATCTATACTCATATCCTTGTTTATTAGAAGTATCTGCAACAGAAATTCTTTTTTCAAGTATTTCAGTTATTTCCAAATTATGTGTATTGCCATTTAAAATTATATTGCCGACAAAAGAGCTTGTGTTGAGTAAATTCAAAAATCTTTTATAATTAATGCACTCAAAATCAGAATCTTTTTTTTCAAAGACAAGACTATGTTCTTTTATGTTCAAATCAATATAATAATCTATAGTTGAACCAGATTCTCTTCTTTCAAGCAGTATTTCATCTCCTGGCAACACTTCATCTTTTTTAAAGTAACTCGATAAGGCAATTCGCCTTTCATTATTTGGAACAATACTAAATTTCAGGTTTTTTATTTCGCCCGAGTTTCGATCAAAAAAGGCTATATCATTTCCGTTCAGGTTTGGAAAGATCAAATCCGGCATTGCTTTAGGTGGGATTCGAAGATATCTTTCTTTTGTATTAGTTTGTTGAGTGTCTACTTTGTTAAGTCTCTTTATAAATTGTTGAATGATCATTATATTATTTTATTGCTTGTATTATTTCCATCAAATGTTATTTTTTATAGCTTGAGCAATTGCCCTTGCCATTATCGGTGGAACGGCATTACCAATTTGCATATAAGTTTTTAAATAAGCGCCAAGAAACAAATAATCGTCAGGAAAAGATTGTATCCTTGCAGCCTCTCTTGGTGTAATGCTTCTAACTTGTGTCGGATGTATATGAGAATGACAATCCATTTTTAAATGAGCAGTAATTGTTCTGCAAGGCTTGTCGGCGATTAACTTATAATATTTATCTTTAAACAAATGATTGCGGTGAGCATATGGCATTATTTCTTTTATTTTCTCATTTGTTCCATCATCCCCTTGTTCTAATTTTCTGTAAATTTCATAATTAATGTCATTAGCATATCTTGCTTTGTGGTTTAAAACGAAAGGAATAATTCTATTTTCATTTATCAATTTTAAATATTGGTTTTCATTTCCCTTATAATTATTGATATCCACCTTTTTTCCCGTTAGTTCATCATCAGTATCTGTTAGATTTTTTACACGAGGCGCTTCCAATGGTTTAATGAATGCGATTGCGTCGGCTAATACATATCTTTTGGATTTTGAAGCAATCTTGTCAATCTCATTAAATAATTTTTCAGGGGTTAATTTCTTTTCTTTTACTAAATCATTTCTAATTGCCAAGAAGATAAGCCTTTGTCTTTTTTGAGCAACTCCAAAGTTATCAGAAACAAGAACTTTAAATGCTGTTTCATATTTGTAAGTTTTTCCTTTTTTTTTCGCTTTAATATTTTTATAATCGCCAACGACTTGATCTGCATATGGTAGCATTCCTTTTACATTTTCCATTACAACAAACTTTGGAGCTATTTTTTCAACTGCTTTTATATAATATTTGTAAAGTTCATTCCTGGGATCATCTATTATTCTTTGTTTATTAGCAGAACTAAAACCCTGGCATGGAGGACCACCAACAACAACATCGATTTCTTGATCTACAAAATCATCAATGTGATCTACTATTTTTCTTATATCACCGTGTATAATCCTATTCTCTGGTATTTCAGGGTGATTATATTTATATGTTTCAATACAAACATCTTCGTAATCATTAGCAAGGTCAATAGTAAATCCCTCTTGTACAAAACCTAAACTTAGACCTCCGGCACCACAAAAAAAATCAATTAATTTAGGCGCCTTATTTTTTGCGTTTTTTTTCTGCAACTTGACTCTTTCACAGTTATTTAATTTATCTAAATTATTGCCAATTTTATCTCGATTTTTTATACAGAAATTAACTGAACTTAAAACCTCATGATAAAATTCTGAGCCTAATTTCTTTTCTAACTTAGCAATACCATTTCGGTTTAATATTACCCCGATTTTTATTAATTCTTGAATTATACTGTCATCTACTTCAGAATATACTCCTACATCAATTTGTAATGAATTTTTTGATGCAATTAAATGAGCAAGCCGAGAATATAAAGCCAGTTTCTCGATCAAGAAATTAATTTCTTTTGTAGTAATTATTTTTTCTACTGGCTTAAAAATCATTTATTTAGATTTGTTTAAGTTTTTTTTTATTGATTTGGCAATTGCTTGTGCCATTAAAGGAGGGACAGCATTACCAATTTGCTTAAATTGTTGAGTCCTAGATCCTTCAAAAACAAAATCATCTGGAAAAGACTGTAATCGAGCTGCTTCTCTTGGTGTTATTGTTCTGTGTTGAGTGTGATCAGGATGTATAAATTGATTCCCATCCTTATACAAGTGTGCAATAATTGTTCTTGCAGGTTTATCCCAAAACTGAACAACATAACTATTGTTGAAGACTCTCTGTTTATTATGGTTTAGTGAAGGTTTTTTCTCAAGCAACTGAGTGAAGGTCCATTTGTTTTTACTCATCTCATAATACCTTTTTTGATCTAAATCATTATGGGTTCTTGCTACATGATCAAAAATTATATTTTGATTTTTTGACCTTATTTCTAATAAATAATTGTTCCACGATTTTATTTTATGCCTCATTTGTTTTTTCCCCTCCCCAGGCTTAATTGAAGGAAGATCTGAAATAGCATCTCTTACTGAAACATATTTTTCTTTATTAAGTTTCTCTTTTTCTGTTGATTCTGGATTGTAGTGAGTTTTTATTATTCCATTATAAATTTGTTCAGGATCTATTTTAATATCTTTCCGAACTCCAATTAATATTACCCTTTTTCTAATTTGAGGCACACCATAATCACAAGAATTAAGTACCATTTTTTGTGGCTCTTTAATTAATTTATAGTTTTTACTTAATCTGCTTAAAATAACATTAATTGTTTTTTTGTTCCCTAGAGTTGCTGTTAATAATCCAGTGACATTCTCAAATACAAATATTTTGGGTAAGAAATGGTTTAATATTTTTTCATAACTCTCAAAAAGAAAATTTCTGGGATCATTTTGCATTTTATTTTCATCTTTTGCTCTGCCGAGAGAAGAAAAACTTTGGCATGGGGGGCCACCGATTAAAATATCTACTTCTGCATTTTTTATTTCAGAAGCAATTTTTTCAATTATATCTATATCTGTAATGTCCTTCTCCAATACACTTATTTGCTCTTTAGAATAGCCATAAGATTCCATTCTTGTACGAAGACTTTCACATGCATAATGATCAATTTCTACATGAGTTAATCCTTGAAACCCTTGTTTATAAAACCCTTCGGACAAACCACCGCAACCCGCAAATAAATCTATAAAAGTAAATTTCTTATTCATTAATATATTTCATTTTAGGATTAGGATTGATTTTGATATTATTCAAAAATACACAATTACTCCTCAATCTATTTGAGGTTTTCTGTTTCATCTGGCTTGATAATATTTTTCAGCAAAAAAATGTCTACACAGCCAGAATGAAACTGACATTTATATACAACAATTCGGTTCATATTATAGCTTCCTATATCTTTTGAACGAACAAAAGACATAAAATTGACTTTAATAATTCCTCCTCCCTGGCACCACACCCCTCACACCACCTCTTGGCTCTTCAACATCCCCCTCATACCTCGGTATCAAATGTATATGTACATGAGGCACCGTTTGCCCAGCGGCTTCATTAATATTAATACCCACATTGAAACCAGCAGGATTATATTTTTCTTGTAAAATTCCTTTAACACGATTTAATAATTCTATACAATTTTTCTGCTCATCTATTGACAAATCAAAATAATTGGCAGTGTGCCTTTTTGGAATAATCAATGCATGTCCTTCATTTACCGGAAAGCCGTCATAAATAGCAAATGACAATTCTGTTTCCAATATTTTTTCTCTTTCTACATTACAGAAAGGGCAAGGTTTATTTTCGTTCATTATTTTAAATATTCAAAACCGTTGTTGGCGGCAATTGTAATTAATGGTTGTATTGTATCTCTGAATTTATTTTTCGTACTGTCTGTTTCCAAATTATTCAGTTCATGCAAAATGGTTAAATAATCTTCGAGTGATTTATTTCTTGGTTCTTTTTCAATTACAATTTTTATTGCGGTTTCTTGCAAATTAAAAAAGGAATCAAAATATTTTTGCATTGATGGCAGCTTATCACTTTTACTGCTATTGAATGATTTATCTGCTGGTATTAAATTCCACATTAAATCATGCGACACAAAATTATAGGGTACAAAATGTTCAACAGCAAAATCGCCCTTCATCAATGCTCTTTTTGTGTAGATACAATTTACAGTTCCCAATTCATCTATTACAATATTCCAAAACTTTCTTTGTTTGGTGAGGTTATTTCTTGATGCGGGTTTTATTAATTTGTTGGGAATGTCTGGCACATTGGGATTTTTGGCTTGTAAAAACAATGACAGATTCCAGTAACAAAAATCTCTGATGAAAGCTGCATTCAACAAAAAATAATTCGCCCATAATATATCTACATTTATAAAATCAGTATGCAAGGCATAAGGACAATAAAATGGAGATTGATTTGATTTTTTATAGATTGAAGCTTTATCTTCTCCAGGAAACCAGGGGCTCAAAAACCAATGTGGTACATTATTATTAAACTGAACAAGTTCTCTTTTTGTAATGTTGTTTTCTGTGTTCAATAATTTCTTTATGATGTCATTTTTATTGGCATCAATGGTAAGTCCTTCTGAAATTTTTATGGCTTCAATCGCGGTTTGTAATTTATCCTGTACACCAAATGAAACATGAAAATAATTTACGGTGTACCAAGCGTTGCTTATCATTCTTGCAAACAATTCTTTTTTGGGAATCATTGTTGACTCCGATTTTATTCTTGATTCCAAAGCATCAACGATTGACAATAGCCAATAGAATTTATAAGTAGCGGAAGTGCTGTTAAAACAAGCCGCTAGCTTTTCTATGGGTAAATTTTTATCGTTGGGGAGTTGGTGCATTTTTATTTAATTGCATTTTTAAAATACTCCCTCGTCTCCTCATCCACACAATACACATAACAACCCTTCATTCCTCTCGTCATAAGCGTTCTATATGTATTCTTTATAATCAAATCAAGTTGCTCTTTAGCTTCCTCCGGATTTTCTTTCATCATTTTTTTATACCCCTTTACAGAATTATCCGAACTCGCTCTTTTGGAAGCATCAGTTATTACTATGCCATTTCTTACAATTAAATCATCACCAATGATTACGCCAATGTAATCCACCTCAAGTCCCTGACAGGTATGGATACAGCCCACTTCATTTACAGATTTAGGACTGATAATCCAAGTACTGCCATCTTCGGTAAGGTTCCATTTCATCCGGAAATCGTAATCCGGAAATTCAATATCGTAGGCATTGAAATCTTTTTTACTGGGCCATTTCCAACAGTATCCGGCAACGATTCGTGCTCTGTTGTTGATGTTATTTTTTTCAATAATTAATTCTCTGAGTTCTGCAGGATTATCCAATACCCTGAAATCATAATCTACTCCTGATAAATCCTGATTAACCGTTTCTCTGATTTGTAATGTATTATCAAGCCAGGCCAGATAACCATCAGAACCATTACAACGAAATTGTGAATTCAATTCCAGTTCAGTAATACTTGCATTGGATAAATGCGCCCATTTAATGATTTCTTCTTTTTGGCCAATGTCTTTTAAGGTTACCCTTTGGTCTTCATCTAAAAAGAAAATAGAAAATTTGGAGGCGTGAATAATTTCTTTAATCTGGTTTTCTCCTTGGTTACCATACAGTCCGCTGAATCTGTTTAAGCGATGTGCTTCATCTACAATCAATGCATCGTATTCATTGGTAGGCGAACCAATAAACGCACCCGAACCTCGGAACATATTTCTTATCTCAGTTGCTTTAACGCTTCCCGTTAGTCGGGCTTCATACACCGCACGAGGCGCTGCATTTTTAGAAACATATTGTGTAAGCAAACCGAGCTTGGTTAATTCCACCAATAAATTAATTGCCACCACAGATTTCCCAGTTCCGGGGCCGCCTTTCACAATCAATACCTGTTTATTTGTTTCACTTGCATGTTTAGCAAGAGCAATTGCATTTTCATAAACCACTTTCTGATCGTCAATCATCACAAATTCCTGGTTGCCTTTTATCATCTTGGTAATGCTGTCGGCAAGCATTTTGGATGGTTTTATTTTTCCATTTTCAATGCGATACAAAATATTGCTCCTATCTCCATACCGCACATGCTTTTTAATAAATTCACGAAACTTAATGGCATCGTTTTTCAGAAATACCGGTGCTTTATTGATGTACTCGGCATAAAACTCATTTCGTATTACACCATCTTCTGCATAGTTGTGTAAATAAGCACAAGGATGCAATTGAATATTCTCTTTATAAACTACCTCATTAAACCCTTGCAATAATGTTGCGTATGACCATGCCTGATAAGATGGATGTGTATGTTCTCCAATTCTTCCGCCTACAAAAGTTTCTACAATAGAATCCTTGCTGGTTAATTTGGCCTCGGACCATTGTTTTAATTCTATCAGTATTACAGAATCTTTGCTGTCTTCGTTTTGTCCGGAAATGATAAAATCTATTCTTTTCCCAGTTTGAGGAATCTGGTATTCAATCGCAATACCACAATCATTAGGTATCATTGCATCTTGCATGATTCGGTCCATGTAACTTAATGAAGATGCCCAAGAACGTATTTCGGCTATACCCACACCTCGGTTCAGTTTCAATTTTACATTTTTCAAAACGATGTTCTCTATCTCATTGGTAAGCACATCATTTAAAAAATCAGTCTTTGTGGCGTTATATACAATCATAGCTCGTTGTATTTTTTTGCGGTACCCTTTGCTTTTTCTACTGGATATTTTTCGGCGTTCTTTTGTATTTTGTCGAGGATGATTTCTTTCACATCAAATTGGAATTTATCGGCAAGTAAAAATGCATATGCGAAAACGTCAGCTAGTTCTTCTTTTATTTTTTCTTTATTGGCCTCTGCTGCATTTTTCCAGAGAAATAATTCAAGCAATTCTCCGGCCTCAACATTGATGGCGAGCGCTAAATCTTTGGGATTATGAAATTGCTCCCAATCGCGTTCGTTACGAAAATTGGTGAGTGCTTCTGTTATTGTTTTTATATCGGACATATAAGTTTATGGATAATAATTAATCGATTCACAATCTACAAAAACTAAGTTTTATATAATCGTATAATTCGATATTATTTGATATTCGTGAAGGTATAGGAGAAGACCGCAATCTATTGGAGGAATGGAAAAAATTTTCGATGATTTTTTAAGAAAAGAGAAATGAAATGAGTCGTGGCATTTTAATAGTGTAACTGAATTTTGAGGATTATTCCGGAATAATCCGGAATAATTAGCAGATTCGGCGTATCAGTAAAAGTGAAATTTTTATTGTTTTGGGATTGTTTCAATATTTTTTCTGGAATAATCCGGAAAATTCTGGAAAATGAATTGGTTTTTGCTTTATTTCTGGCAAAATTTACCCTGTTTTGATGATTTGTTGTTTTTTCTTCAACGGTAAAAAAAACAATCATTCATGAATATCCAACACTTTTCTGTTTTCGTTTTTTTCGATGATTAGGTCAATATGAATTCTCGAATAATTTCCTGTGAATGTCATAGATTCGGAGCATCTATAACTGTAAATTTTTAACTTTTCGTCTCCTCCATTTGAGTGATTATTTTATTTACCTCGGCTTCCGTATTTTTTAACTTTGTTTGACAAAAAGTAATTAATTCTGATGCCCTCTTAACTTTCTGAGCTAATACATCCACCGATACAGTTTCATTTTCAATTTCTTTTGCAATAAGCGCTAACTCGTTATACGCTGCTTCATATGTTAAATTCTTTTCCATTATACGTTGATTTTGATTTTACTGTTGATTTTATTGATTTGTCCAATAAGATTACTTCCATTTCTGAGCCAGGAGTAAGCATATCGGGATTGCTTGTAATTTCTCCATTATGTTTAATTATTGCAAATCCTTTTTTTAAAATATTCGCCGGCGACATTAAATTAATAACTGAAACGTAATGCCCCAAATACGCCCTTTGACTTCTTAAATAACTAGTTTTAAAGGTATGAATATTACTTATTTTGTTTGCTAAGTCGTTTAACTTGTTTCCAGTAATTACTTTAGGTTTTGATATTAAAGTAGATGCTATAAAAGATAAAGCATTTTTACTTTTAAACAGAAGTGTCTTTGTTTTATTAACTACAATTTGATTGTTGATTACGAGATCGTCTTTATAGTCGTTAATAAATGTTCTCGACTTATTTACAATTGATGTTTTAAGTATAGTAAGTTTTTGATAGTTAGACGAAAATGTTTGTTGAGACTTTATCAGTATTTTTTTTTGAAAGCCCAAAATTGAATCTTCAAAAAGTTTATTATGGGTTATAATAAATTCGGCAGCTTTGGTAGGCGTCTTTGTTTGTGTATGCGCCATCAAATCGGTGATGGTCTCGTTTTTTTGATGACCGATGCCTGTAATAATTGGAATTGGAAAACGAGCAACAGCTAACCCAATTTTATAGTTGTCAAATATTAAAAAATCTGTTTGAGCTCCGCCACCTCGATTAATTACAACAACATCATAAGGAATACCCGATTTAAAAACATCAATTAAACGATCGAGAAATTGTTGCGCATTTGCATCATTTTGAACGACAGTGTGGTAATCGTCTATTTCAAATTTATAATTATAAGGATTGTTTAAAAGCGTGTGTTTAAAATCTTCGTTACCGGCTGATGTTTTAGATGACACTACTGCAATGCGTTGGATAATCATTGGAAGCGAAAGCTTAGCATTTCTTGTAACATATCTATCACCAACCTTAGAAATTACTTCGGGATTATTTTCAACTAAACTAGAAAGTGTGGCTTGCCTTTGTTGCTCTAATACACCAATTGTAAAGTTTGCGTCTACTTCTAAAATATCTAAAGACAATCCAAATACAATGTGATAATTTACTTTGACTTTAGCGAGTACATTAATGTTATTCGTGAATTTTTGTCCTGTGATTTTTTCAAATTCACGGATTTTAGTTGCACCAGTTCCCCATGCTTTTCCAGAAATCTTTGCAACCAATTCATTAGAGTTTTCTGATTTCTCGACTAAATCAAAATAATGGTAATTGGTTTTTTCTTTGAAACTATGGTTTGTAATATCTGCAATTACCCAAAGTGCTAATTCATTGAAGTTGCTTACTACAACTGCTTGAATTTGCTTATTCAGCTCGGATAATTTGATATGTTGGATTGGGTCTGGCAAATGTGCAAAATGTTATTATAAACTCTATTGATATTTATAGATATCTTTTGGGTAATTCATCATACAAAAAACTTTTTGAAAAAATAATTTTAGAAACGTTAGCAATAAAACCGGCATTTTGTATGAAATTTAATTCTTTATCAAAATGCAAATTATACAATTCATTAAAGGATACTATGTGATTTTCACCATCATTTAAATCAAAATGATTTATCAATGAAATGTGTCTTTTGTTTTGATATAGATTTTGATTTAATCCAGATTTTTTCATTTCAGATAGAATTACTTTAGAGTTATAATTATAATTGTAACAAACTAATAAAGGGCAATTGTTTAAGTCATTTAGAAATTTATCTAATACTACCTTTAAATCTTCTCCAAGTATAATAGCTTTTTCTTTTGTTATTCCATTTAATAAAACACTATCTGAACTTATTTCAAAGTTTATAGGTTTAATAATATAACTTTCTTTTTTAATTACGTTAGAATATATGTCAACAATTAGCCAAGAAATCTGTAAAAGCCTAGATAAATTAAAACTATCATCAATTTCTCTATTGAAATCCAAAGTAGCATCGTTAGTCAATATTTCATATGTCAAATAGTTATTCCATCCTTTAAAATTGGGGGCGTTAGAAATACTGTCTTCATATGCGTGCATAATTGTTTTTGGTTCATTCCCACTAAAATCAGCCTTTTTAGCGCATATTAATTGTTTTAATTTTTGAAGTGAACTAAATGAAATCTCAGATGGTGAGGATTTAGGTATGCCGTTAACAAAATTGTATGTAAGGCCAGACTGATGTAAAGAAATAGGTAAAACAGAATGACCTTTCCATCTAAATTCTATCTTTTGAAAAAGGTCAGCTAAAAGAAAATTGTCATTGAAATGTTTTTTTAAAATTGTTTTGTCATATAGTGTGTAAGTTTCACTCGATAAATTCTCAAAAGTATAAGTCTGTTCTTCCCAATTAGGATAATACGCATTAACCTCTGAATAACCGAAATCATCAACATGAAGCCATTGTTTAAGAGCTAATTCTTTTTCTATTTCTTCTTTATTAATTTGAACATCATTGCACCTAAATAATATGTGAAAACCGCATCCACTCCCTGATTTAATTATCCAATCATAATTGTAATTGAGTCCAATTATATCGCAAATTAACTTTATAAAATCATCCTCTACGCACCCATCTATATCAAGTGCCATTAAATTATTATGTCCTAAAACTGTTCCTATTCCAATTGCTTTTTCCCAATTATATGAAATTAACTCTTCTTCAGTTTGTCTATATGATTGTAAACTTATCCATTCGTGACAAGGAGATTTAAATAAGTTATTGTCTAATAAATTCCATTGATTTCTTTCATTTGAAATACAAGTTACATTGAGTCCTAATTTATAAAAATGGTTAGCATATGTTTTGAGAAGATTGTTGTCAATCATGGAGAATTGTTTATTCCTAGTTAAAAATATTCAAGGTTTTTTATGGTATTACATTTACAGTTTTATGAGTTATAATAAAGATAATAAAATAATATTTTATTTCTTTCGCATCCTCTTCACTTTCCCGAATTGACAATATAGTTTTGTTCAAAAGAATCAAATACAATATTCTTTATGAAATTATCAGATTTTAAGTCAATAAATAAATCTCCTTTTGAAAGTTTGACGATTATCTCAAAATCTGATATTGCAATGATTTCTCCTTCCAAACTCATTTCATTCATTCTTGAAAAAACACGATTTCTTTATGCCATATGAAGCATTTACAAATAAATGGGATTGTGGAAGTCTGTCTTAATGAACTCCATTACCAGTAAAGGCTTTTAGGGGCGAGGTACAAATCAGCTACAGGAATAAAAAGTAAATAGAGGCTGGGGGGGGTGAAATAACCGGTTTAAGCTTGATATCGCAAGATTATCCGCTTCAGTTTAAAAATGATAAAAAAAGCGAGTTTACCCGGTTTTTTAGGTCAATAAGATAATCTTATTATTAGTTATTGATAAGTAAAAAACTTTTTATTCTTTCAAATTCTTCAAATTTTATTTTTTGTTTTTGTTTTTTTGAAATAGTTAACTCTTTTTCAATTATTGAAATAAAATGATTCACTTGCTCATCATTACTTTGGTTCAATTTCATTGATTCAAGCCAAATTTTTTTCACATAAGTAAATCCAGCTTTCTCTAATTTTAACTGATCTAATGGCAAAAATTCAAGAGGCAATCCTTTGTTATTTACCGGCGATATAATTTCTGCCTTGCCATCTAATTCATTATTTAAATTGACATCATCGATTGAATTTGAAATTTCTGAGGCATCTTCAACTTTATTATTTATTGCATTTTCATTTGAAATAATCTCAAACATTGAATTATTCAATTTCTCTTCTATTACTGGAGATATAATTTCTGCCTTGCCATCTAATTCATTATTTATATCGTCATCAATTGAATTTGAAATTTCTGAGGCATCTTCAACTTTATTATTTATTGCATTTTCATTTGAACTAATCTCAGACATTTGATTAGCTTCTGTAGATCCAATTAAATGTATTTCTGAATTGATTATTTCTGCTGTTTTGCTTTCAACTAAATCAATACTCTTGTAAGTAGTAAAAATTTTCAGATTCAACTTATTATAGCAAAAATCATAACAATTTCCATAACCCAAATAGGAACCTAGCCATGTCAAAAGCATCTTACATTCTTCGCTATAAACTGAATGATAGTTTTCAATTATTTTATTTAGGTTTGTTTTATCAAGCGTCCCACCGTTTTCATTAAATTCATCAACTGTCTTCAAAAATAACAGTATAACAATATAGTATTTTAAATTATCTACAATTAGATTTGAAGTGAAATTGGTAGCTCTAGAATCTATTGTGAGCTCATCTAAGAGTTTGTCAAAATTAATTGCGGTTTGCTTGGAATTCAACTCAATCAACATTTGATATATATCTCTCTTTTCAAGTATATCAGGAGAATATTGCACATTTTTCTCTGCAAGTTTATATCTGGTAAATATTTCCGCAGTCCGAATCATATATCCTATTATATTCAGGGGATAATAAGCTTCATAAACATACAAAAAACAAAAATCTACTATTGTAGCCTTATTATCTAATCTACCAATTTTCAAACCTTTTCTGAGTTTTAAGACGGCAGATTTTATCTCACTTGATAATTGAACAGATTCATTTTCATATTTGAATGTTTTTAAAAGAATACTACTTCCACCAATAGCCTCCGAAATAAAGTACTCATGGTTTATCTTTTCATAAGCGCTATTTGAAAAGAATGGATTTTCAAATTTAATTTTTGATGATTTTTTTAAAACAAGAGCCTCTCGACATTCATTTGATATTGGAAATATTCTTTCAATATTTTCAATTTTAATAAGATGGAACGGCTTCTCTTCAACATCTGGTACTATATATTCTAAAACCAAATAATTTTCATCATAAACAAATTGAATAAACGAATTGAATATTTCAATTACAGACTTTTCATCTTGATCTTCAGTTGATAAGAATATCGGGTGATATAACTTCCCGAAACGATATAGAGTATCGAACTGTTCACTGGATATTACTGCAAGATATTTTTTCATAATTAAAAGTCTAGTTCTATGTCATTCAGATTGGAAAGGTTGCTCTTATTGCTATTCACACTTATAGGCGTTACAATTGCATCATCGTTAATAAATTTCTCAAGTAATGCATGATGGTTGCCAGAATATGTAATCGTTAAATTCTTTTTACTTCTTGTCATAGCTACCATTAAAAGTACATCAGATTTTGTTTTACTGATTGAGAGATCCCAAGATAAAAAAGGTAAAAAAACATTATCAAAATCAAGCCCCTTTGAACTATGATAGGTCATTATAATTACTTGTCTGTTTCTCTCGGCATCTTGTAAACTTCCTTTCCCATTTCCAACGTATTGCAATTTGATACTATTGGATGATAAGTATCTGTTAAGGTCATCATAGTCCGGATTCTTTCCATACCGATCTTTTTTTTCAGTCCAGGAAGTACACCCTTTTTGCAAAAGTAGTAATTGAATGAAATTTACAATTTCATCATGTCTTGGAAGTAAAATAACACTAGTTTCCATTTTGTCTCTTCCAGAGGAATTAGGGCCTTTTAACGCTTCTTCAAAAACATATTTTACCTCATCCTCTTGCTTTGATGATTTGTAAAGCGCAATACTTCTATCTGGCGGAGTAAACTCACGGTTAGCAGCCCATATATTTGTTTTGGGCAGCAATTTTTGTATTGCATTAATAATTGTTCTTGTTACACGATGAACGTAATTCAATACGATTTCTTCCGCATCTATTACTTTACCAATGTCTTCAGGATTTACAGTTGGTTCCATAAGACCTGGGGCTAATTCATATATCGATTGATTGGAATCACCCGAGACAATGATTTTTCCTTTATGCTTTAATCGATTCTTCATTAAAACTAATATGCTCTCTGGAAGGTCTTGTACTTCGTCACAGAAAATGTAGTCATAAGTATTGGACCCCAAATCTTTGAATTTGAAATAAGTAATTACTGGAATTGTATCAGGTAAATTAAGTTCTTTCATTCCTGTTTTAAACATGTCAATCATAGACCAGGTAAATACAACCACACAGGTATCCGCATTGGGATTATCTTTTAATATTTTACGAAGCTTATGGATAAGTAAAACTGATTTTCCACTACCAGCAAATCCTTTAATCCATAGATTTTTATCAATAGGTTTTTTAAATATTTCCTTTTGATTTGGATCTAATTTTTCTTCACTAATCATCCAAGCCATCGTTACCAATTTTAAGTTGTTCTAAAAAATTACTTTTACTAGTAAGGTTTTTGTCATTCCATAAACCATCTGTTTTTTGTTTTGGCTGACTTTCTCTTATTAGCCTTGCCATATCAAACTTGCCAAGTTCATTTGCGGTTGATTCAAACCAACTAAATTCCCATTCTTGTAGTCGATTATTATCAAACTTTAACTTGTATTTGTTAAAAGCTTTTTCAATCAATTCATTACCAGAATTCTTACTCTTTTTATTCAAAATTCTGCCTTTCTCTAAAAGTGCTTCAGGGTCATCTGGTTCCATTTGAAGCACCTTTTCAACCATATTTTCAAATTTTTCATTGTCTTCGTACTTATATTCAATCGCTAAATTGAAAGCGATAGTTGAATTTCCAGGATTTGCAGAATGAGCCTTCTCATAGTATTCTAGGGCTTTTATTTTATCTCCGGCAATTGAATATAATACCCCAATTTCATTCAACATACTCGAACTTGGATATTTATCGTTCAACTCTTCAAGAGTTTGAGCTGCGAGCAACTTAAATCCATTGTCTTTATAAGACTTATATAGACTTTCGTATCCTTCTTTTGTAGGAACACCATTATTCCTTTCTGCTTGAATATTAAAATTTTTCTCCGCTATCGCGACAACTCTCTCGTTTGTTGTCATTTCCGAATTAGAAAAAGGTGAAAGGGGCTCACAAATTATCTCGCTTTCATCAATATAACATCTCAAGCTAAGTATCTTATCTGAATTAATTTCTGCTGCTACTTTAACTATATCTCCTCTCTTGAACTTTTTATTATGTGGTCTATAAACTTTGAAATTAAAAAGCATTTTGTCTATTGAGCCAAGGAATATTGGAAGTTCAACAAGTTCTAATCCATCTTCTGAAATTATTAAATCATCTATTCGATTTATTTCACTTGGCACTTCTGTACCTGCTGAAATAAGAGTTACTAACCCTTGCTTTGTCAGAACCAAAACTGGTTCACTTGTTATTGGCTGAATTAAATTTTTAGCAAAACCGTTGAATATTAAAGAATGAATTGCTGCTCCCTTAGAAACATGCGTTTGAAGATCTGATGGAACAATTATTTCGGAGTCAGGAAAATATTGATTAATTGCATTTCTTATGTAGGGATTTTTACTACTACCTCCAATGAACAATACATAATCAATATCTTCATTTCGAAGTTTTGCCTTGTGTAAAGCTGTCTTAACTGGATTGAAGATTGATTCAAAAGGTTTAACGAAATCAAAAATTGAATGAGGTCTTATTTGTTTCTGATTGCAAAATATCTTCATTGCACTTTGAAAATCAGAAAAGCTTAAACTTGGATTGGTGTAAATAAATTTGCCTAAACGAGGTACTTCAATTTCAATTTCATATCCAACTTCAACCTTTTCATTAGACAAAGCAAGTGTTGGCAAAAGTTTACTGCTAAATTGCAGGTCAACTTTTTCACAAATCATAATTTTTAACTGCTCTGCTGTCTTCAGAAGAAGTGGTAAAATATCTTTTTTTATTTCACCTTTTCGTAAATCACTAATTTTTAATTCGCATTGGTTTGCAAACTGAGGCAATAGTATTTCCAGAGCAATAAATCTATCAATGTCATCCCCACCAATTTCATAGTATTTTGATATTGAAAGATTTTTTGAGTATAACCCTTTTACTCCATTTCCTATTTCTAAAATTGAAACATCACATGTTCCAGCTCCAAAATCGAAAACAAGCGTATTGACATTTCTATGATCCGGAACTTTCAGTGGGTTACCTTCAATGAAGGATTGTTCGATATAGCTCAAAAATGCTGCATTGGGCTCATCGATAAGTGATTGCTTAGCTAACTGAATACCATTAGAAGCTAATGCTGTAATTAATTCTCTTCGTTGATTGGCTTCGAATGAAGCTGGTATACTAATAGTGTATTTAATATTACCAGATAAATTATTTTTCAAAACAAATTCTTCAATCTTTGATTTCAAAAACCTAAAAAATAAACTTACAGCATCACTTGGGTTTCTAATTTTCAAGTTTTCATTTTCAATATCACAATCATAATATAGAGCTCCCTTATCCTGACCTATTGCAGTCTTGAAAGAGTACCAAATATTTTTACCAATTTTAAATGCATGAGCATGTTTTAGGTCAGCAGCCCCTTGACCTACAATTATTTTGTTTTTTCCAATAGGCTTTAGATAAGCAATCACAGTTGGAATTTTTTCAGATGTGTGCTTTATGCCATTTGAAAGTTCTTGATCTATTTTAATTGAATAAGAATTCATTTTCTTACTATTTTGTTCGTATTCAGCAATTGAAACAACTGTCGTTGATGTTCCAAAATCTATTCCAACAAAAGTGTTATTAGTCAAGTCAGAACTTGATAATCTTGAAGGAAGCAAATTGCCTATTGTAATATTGGCCATTTAAATTTTATTATATTTTTTAATGTGGTTAAATAATGTCTCCATAATAATTATGTTATATTAAATGTGGCGTATTAGATGATTGTGTTTCATTTATTTTATTATTTAGTCGCACAACTTTACTCTCACACACCAAGCAATTCTTATTAAATATTGAATTGCGGATAAATACCTTTGTAAGTGCTTAAAAAAATTTTCATAACATTAGGAAAGGATTTTGCAATTTCTTTTCTAATAAGTTTTCTTGGTGGTGATATAATTTCTTGCCTTCCGTCTGGAAAAACTCTTGTTCTGTGTTCAAGCTGTTTGCTTCTTAATTCATACAAGTAAACAAGTTTATTACCTGCATCTGAAATTTCACCTTTCTTCATTTTTATTTGAATGTATCTTGATTTTTCTTCCCCGCCTAAAATGATTGGAGTTTCTTTAAGCACTTCTTGAATGTAATGCAAAACTAAATGATCTATAAACTTCAAAGCGTTTTGTAGCCAACCGTTAATTGAATAAATAGGAAGTTTAGAAAAGTCAACACAAATTTCTAAACATGCCAACGCATCTTCTGATGCGTTTTTGAATTGAGCTTCGCCTAAAACAGATTTGAAATTAAAACTAAGTGAAGATGAAATTACATCTTCATAGAAATAGTCAAACGGGTTTTCTTTTGCACCTGACTTTCTTTTTTCTTTTGCAAAATAATCCTCAAGTATTTCCAAATGGAAATGGCTGCTTACAGCAGTTTCATTTGAAACAACTATGTTTTCTATTTTTTCTATTTCTCTAAAGTTCATAAGCCAAACCAATATTTTATTTCGTCAACTTTTTCGTTAACAGATTTTCTTGATAAATAACTTGACAAGCGATTTCTAATGTATGGTTCTTTGTCGTCTTTGATTGCTTGGCGAAGCGAAGCAAAAAGCTGATTGTCAGGTTGCAAATGTTTCAATAAAATCATGTAGTAACCAATTCGAACAAGCCCTGAATGTTCTTCTTTTGACTTCCTAAAAATCTCTTTTAACTCTGAAGAATTAAAATTTTGAACAGTTGCCATGTTTGACAAAATCTGATAACGAACCCACTCAAAACTTTTAAACTTTGGAATGATTTCATTTAGTTTTTGAGTAACAAATTCGTTTGCATCATACTGATTCAAATTCCAACAAAAATGATTTGCTTTCCAAAAAAAATATTCAACGCAAAAAAGCCATATCTCAATAAGGTCTTTATTCAGAATTGGTTTGTCAAGATTTTTGAGAATAGCGTTTGAACTTCTCCAACGGTAGGCAATGTGAATGATTTCCTTTTTCAAGTGTTCATCGTTTGCCAATATTCTTGGATTGAAGTTGAGCTTTGTGATGTCCTTAAATTTATCAAGTAAATATTTTTCAACTTCTGAAATTTCCTTTTTGCAGTAGTTAATCAATTCGGCACCTTCAATAGTTTTGATTGTATATTTTTTCTCTTGGTCGTTGTCGGGGCTTTGCTCCGTCAAGTAAATCTGTTTTTGTTTTTCACTGGTGGAAACTTTAATCTCATATTCATCTGTTTCTTCTCCGTATGCTGTAAGCAATGGAAGTTTTTCTGCTTTACGGTCTGTTATTTCTTCAATAGAAGTTTTTTTCGTGTTCAATGACAATGCTCTGCCCTTAAGAAAATTATCAATCATCACTAATGCTTCTGTGAGTTCGTCTTCTGTTTCTTCATAGATGCGTATGTCATCCATATAGCGATAATACGTGTAACCCTTTTGGCTTATTTCATAGTCAAGGTCTGAGAGAAAAACATTTGCGAAAAAAAATGAAGCTGCTGGTCCCTGTGGTATTCCAACTCCTGGCGTTACAGATTCTTTTGTTCCTGAATAAATGTTTAAGCATTCGTTAAGCAAGTCAAGTATTTCTTCTTCAACTCCAAATTTATTCAGTGTGATTAAAAGTTTGGAGTGGGGGATACAATCAAAGAAACCTGTGATATCCGTTTCAAGTTTGAAACGAATATTTGTGTTGCTGACTTCTGTGTTAACCGAATTGATAAACTTGTTATAAAGCGGAATGTAGTATTCAAAGAAATAAAAGTCAGCATCAACTTCATTCAGCAAGTCAATTCCTTTTTCAACTTCGGGGTGTAACACACTACCGAAAACAAAACGGTTATTTTCTTCTAATCTTTTGTAATTGGCTGCCGCAACTGTGTTTGCGATTGCCTGATAAACTAAAGCATCTTCAACGCTTAAAACAGATTTTGTCCTGTGAGTTTTTGATGCTTTCGGTTCGTAATACTTGAATGGTCTTTGCGGTTTGTACTCGCCATTAATAATTGCATCTGAAAGTCGGATTAAATTCTTTTCAAGATTTGCGGAATATATTTCTATTCCGAAAAAATCTTTTATGTCATTCCCATTGGAACGCACCATTCTTTCCCAAGCAAGCCTAAGGTTGTTTGGTAAAAAATACTTCTCATATATTTTATTCTGTTCCTTCATCAATTGTCAATGGTAATTGTGTTAGTGACGCGTGGAAAAATCTGTCTCTTTTTCTTTTGTCAAATTTATTATTTTAAAACCTCTTCCATTAATTTATCAATTATTGCATTCTCTTCTATTACTTCAGACAGCTTTATGCTTTTGTCATTTACTTCTATATTAAATTTATTAATAAATTCTGGATTTTTAAAACATCAGAAATAATAATTCCCAATACCTCCCAAAACAATAAACTATTCTATTAAAATTAAAAGCTTGTAGTCATAAATGAGAATTTCATTTTTTTTCTACTGTTGTCTTATTAAATATGCAATCTATTTTTAAACCCTTAAAACCAGCTTCATTAATTATTTCTTTATTAATTAAATGCATAGCCGGGCATCCTTTTTCTGTGTTTGAACAAATACAATTCTCATTATTGGTTTTATTATTTATTTCAATTCCATTTGTTGACCATGTTGCAGACTCAGAATTTTTTATGTTCATAAACATTGTGCATCCATATATTTTTCCTAATGGGTCTACAATCAAATTCCTTTTATTTATTACTTCACAAGCAATTTGATCAGAAATAGGAACAAATGTTTTTTCTATTCGGATTGGAATATTAGTAATTTTTCCTTCTATTATTTCGCATAGTTTCAACCATTCTTCAACACTTAATACTTTTTCTTTTTTAGCAAATCCACGGTCTGTGACATAATGAACATTTAAATATTCCATTTTGTAAGTAGAACAAAGTGTTATAATTGATGTAGCATCATAATAATTATCTTTTGAAATAGAAGTTATACCAGAATGTAAAATATTTTTAGACCTTGTTAATTCAATACTATTTACAAGATTTAAGAATGTACCTTTCCCCCTAATGAAATCATGAACAGTTCCTGTTGAGCCATCAATACTGAAGCATACGTGCAGTTTACTCAAAATTTTTTTCGATAAATTAGAGATAAGCTTTTGATATGATTTTTGTCCATTGGTAACAATTCGAATTACTATTTCATTTTCTACTATATGATTAATAAGATCAATTATTTGACTATAAAGTGTAGGTTCCCCACCAAGTAGTGTGATTGATTTAACACCATTTGATTTACTTTTATCAACAATTGATTTTGCTAATTCTAATGGCATTTCTACATTAGAATTTAACAATTCTCCTATAAAACAATGATTACATCTAAGGCCGCATAAGTAGTTAACATACAAATCAATGCTGTCAATGTTTTTAAAACTATCAATTGTAATTTTTGATGATTGTTTACTCATGATAGAATTTCAATTATTTGTTTTTTAGCGAAATCTATGCTATTATTATTATCAATTATTTTTTTGTTTGTATCGATAAATTTCATGTAATTAGAAATTAGAACATTAAAATTCTCTTCAATCGAGTATTTTTTTTCAATCAATGTTAAACTGCCTCTCTCATTAATTCTATTAAGCATATTTTCAAAATTTGTTTGAACAAAAAGCACCAAATCAGGCTTGGGTAATTCATCAAATAGAAACTTATACTCTGATGAAACTTTGGGGTCTAAGCTTTCACAATAAACAAGTGTTGAATAATAGTATCTGTCGAATATAATCGGATTGCCGTTTTGAAGCTCTTTTTTAACAATGAAAGCATTATTAATTGCTTCACCGCAAAGAAAGCTAAACCGCTCCTTTATCGATACTTTATTAATATCAAACTCATCTTTTACTTTAGCAAAAGCGCCGCCAATACTTTTATATTTTCTATATCCAAAAGTTTCAGAGATCCAATTGCATAAAGTTGATTTGCCTGAACCATCTGTACCTTCAATAACGATGAAAGGATAATTATTTTTCATGTGATTTTTTTCTAAATTTTTTAATCTACTAATAGAGAATCCATGCTTTTGGGAACTTAATTCTAAGCTTTCCAATTTCTTCTCTACAAATTTGTTTATTAAATTGTAAAGAAATTGAGCTAGGGTTTTTCATTTCAAAAAGACTAGAAATGTCAGTAATTCTTGTCGAATCTAATGATATATTTTTCAACTCACGTAAGTTCTTTAAGCATGAAATATCCTCTACTTTTGTGTTGCTTAGATTAAGATGATATAGGTTTTTCATTTCGGAAATAGGACTTATATCTATTAAAGGATTGTTCCAAAGAGTAAGTGCCTCAATTCTATTAAAATTAGAAAGTTGAGTTATATCATCAATCAAATTATATGATAAACTAAAATTCTTTACTCGATAAAGAAATTTTAGTTTATCTAAACCTTCAAGAGTGGTTAATTGAAAAGAAATCTTATTTAGGTTTCTTTCTACTGAAACAGACTCTGCACCCCAAACATTAAACTTATCAAGTGACAATAAGTATTTTGCTTGTTTTTTCTAATTTCAAATTCTTCGGTAAATTGTTCGTTAAAAATGGATTCAACAATTACTTTTCTCCATATTTCTGGAATAGCAAACCAACGTTCAATTAGTAATGAGTCTCCATCGGTAATTGACATTGATTTTGAAATTTGACTCCTTGTCGATGTAAATGAAGAGAGATAATCGTTTCTTATATCGCTAATCATCATTTTGGTGCAATCGCTTTTTGACCAAGCAGGCTCTTCTATTAAAGAGTCTCTTTCAAAGTCTGTTTCCATTTTTTTATCAACTATATTATTTATTACAACTAAAGCGTGTTCTATTTGCAATATGCATTGTTCTGGTTTTTCAACTATTTGTCTTTCTGTGAAACGAAGTATAAACCAATTGGCATAAAGGATATCAAAATCACGATTTGTATCAGAACCAGCATAATGAGTTTCAATATTTTTTGTCCAAGCATATGGTTCATCAATTTCAATATCTAAATAAAAGTTGAGATGTTCATTATGTAATAAAATATCTGGCACAATCGGCATCCCCCCTTTGCCTGGGAAAACAGCATGATTTAAATATTCTTTTTTAAACTTTTCTGCAACTTTAGATATAAACGATGATTCTGATATTCCTTTAGTATTAATAGCATTTTTTTCAATGCTATGTTTTTCAATTTCGGTTTTAACAAATTCTTTTCTACAAATCTTATTATAAACAGGTGGGATATAAAATTTGGGATAAGATTGCCAAATTTCTTCTTTTTCATGATTGTAAAAATACTTTCTTAGATCATTGAATTTTTTATTGTGATTTGCACTTAATCCATTTTCATCACAATATTCTGGTATCGGAGGTGAATATTTCATTTTAACAATTTTGGGTACTTTGTTTATTTACGAGTCTGTAAACATTCACAGTATCGATATAGTTGAGAAAAATATTTCTCTCATGGTTTGTTATGTTTAAATGAACAATAAATCTAATTTATAGAAATTATTTTAATTCTTTATTATTATTTTATTGCTGACAACAAAATTTCATTTATTTTTTGAACAGCCTTTTCAAACTTTCCCTCCCAACACCCAATAATTTCAACTACTTCAATATTATGTGCAGATAAAACCTTTCTATGTGAAGCATCTAATAAGTCCCTTTCCGCTTCACTTAATCTTATGCCATTCTGGAAATACTCAACGTCATTATTAAGGTATAGATAAAGATTGGCTTTATAAATTTCAAGAGCTACAATAAAATCTTGTAGATGGTTGTTTTGAGAGGATGGAGAAATAACCGGTAAATTCGCTTTTTATTGATTGTTAGCAAGCTCAACCTCTTCTTTTTTTAATCTGCAATATCCAAGTTTTTGACAAGTTTCATCATCACACAAACCATTCTCATCAACAATAGGACCATCAAAATATGTTTCTGGATCAAATCCTTCCACATCTGATTTTGGTATATAAAATCCCATGTGGGTTACAAATTCGATATTGAGTTTATTTTGGTTCATTTTCATAAATTAACTTTAAAAACACGAACGACTCTTGTCCATTTTTCTTTCCACTCTCCAGGAAATCGGTTATCAATAGTCTCGATTTTTACAAATTCTTTCTTTTTAGAAAAGAAGTTCATAAAAGCATCTAATCGACTTGTACGGGTATCATTTATATATGGGCTTACACAAATAAAATAATTTTCACCACGAAAATTGGATTCAACTAATTTCAATAAAGCGGAAAGAGAAAATTCGTCTATGTCGAGAATATTTGAGAATAAATGTATGTGGGTTTGGGTTTTGTTATTAATAAAATCATTGTTTACAAGACCATCCAAATCTTTATTGATTGTATGTATTTCGGTTAACGGACTAAATTTTCTAATATGCAATGATGCCCTCTTCAGTGCTACCTCTGAAGGCTCTATCAATGTGAGGTTGATTATTTCTTGCTCAATTCCGATTTGATTGAGGTGATCAAAATATACCATTGATGCCATTGACTGACCACAGCCCCAATCAATGATATTCGTTTTATTTTCGAAGAATACTTTTGGTAATTTCTTATATGCTTCAATAAGTTTTTCATAGTGCATGTTACCATAACTATACATATAAGCGTATAATTGATTTTCTTCAGTCAGTATTGTAACACCTCTGCCTAAAGAATTATAAATAGAAGCTGATTTAATTAATTGGTATTTTCTTACTGAAATCTGTCTTATAGCTTTAAAGTTTTTTGCTACTCCAGCTAACAAGTCACAGTACTCAGTTCCCTTTTCAAGTAAAAATTCTCTCTTGTAAATCGGCTTAACAATATCACGTCCAAGAAATGAATCAAGGAGCCCATGAATAATTAAATAAGCATCACTAAAATTATCAAATTGAACTAATAATAAATCTTCAATTAGCTTGTTATGCAAAAAAGAAAATTCAAAATCTGAAAGGCTCATTTCGATTTTAGCTCTTAATTCCAAAACTTTATCAATATTAAACTCACCAAAATCATGAATTACTTGTGCATAATAATTCACCATTGTCATTAAAACTCTATCTGTATTATCTTCCTCAGTATCAGAAGCAAGTTGCAGATGTTTATAAATTGCTTCATATCGATTTAAGTAATCATCAGCTGTCCTTACTCCAATAAGATAAAGTGATGCTGCTTTTAGCCTTTCACCTATATTATACTCATTTACTTGTAAATGAGTATATAAAAAACGAAAGGGTGCTAAAAGGCTAAGTTCTTCACTAATATGAAGTAATAATGAGATGAAAGCAAGATATGTTTTATTATTTATGTCAAGCTGTAAAATAACATTGCGATTCAACTGAATGTATCGATTAAGCTTATCTCTTATTGCTAATAAGTCGGCATGTTTTTGGTGAGCAAATAAATCATAAACCTCTTCGAAATTATTTGAAAGATAATTTTGTAATGAAGCTACGTCACTAGAGGCATTTTGTAAATCTTCAAATACAATCATAGAAATTTAGGGGGTTTAGGGGTTTTCTTAATCAATGCAATAAGCTCATTCCTATTTTCCTTTTTATAACCCTTAAGTAAGATTTTAGAAATCCCTCTCTTAATTGCTAAGTCTTTTAAATCAGTAATTGATAGCGAGGAATAATTATCTGCAAATTCCACCGCTGGCGGATCTTCAATTACAGTTATCTGATCGTTTTGAAGAATAAACTCCTTAAACGGCTCATCTACTTTTTGTAATGTTTCAATTGGTAATTCCTTAATTTGTAATGAGTTTATTTGTTTTTTAAGATTTGTATTTTCTTCATTTAGGTTGGAAATTTCTGCTAATAATTTATCAATCTTCTTTTGATATAATTCAACAACATCTTCTTTTTGTGAATTATAAATTTCTTCACATTCGTTTTCTATTCTTTTTTGAAGTAATTCAACAGAAATAGTAAATAGATTGCGCAATTGTTTTTCAAAAAAATGTGTTGCTTCCTTTTCATCATTCTTAGCAAATGGAGGTAGCCACTGATTTATTGACTTAACTATTTTTGAATAAATTTCTGCCGAATAATTTTCCAAAAAAAACTCCAAATGGGTTTGTTTTTTTTTTACAATAATTACAGAATCTAGTATTTTATAAGTTTCATAACCTTTCAAATTTTCTTTCAATTTTGTTGACGGAAACCATTTATCTATATAATCAAATGAATAGCTTGACTTGGAAGTATTAAAAACGAACTGATATATACTTTCAATAATGTAGTAATCTAATTTACAATCAAGAGTGAATTTAACATTATTATCTTTTTCCGGGCTTTTGTATTTATTCCTGAGTTTTGAATACCCATTATTCAGACCAAAGAGAATTGATACATCTTCAACTTTTTCAGGATATATTGTACCATTTGCTAAGTCAGTTACAAGGTCATCGGCACTCTTATCTTTCCTGTCACCATATGTTGCTAAAATTGCAAGTTCATAGAAATGTGAACTTGGGTTAATTGATTCGATTTTAAGAAATCCAAATTCTTTTTCCAATTTAATTCCTTCTTTTAAAGCCAAACTTTCAACTTCCTGTGAATCTATATTTTTGAAAATGTATTGTTGCCACTTAGACCATTCGCTTTCATTTGTAGAAAAAAGCCCTGTATATTTATTACTAAATTTCAACCCTTTTTCTTTTTCCGCTTTTAGTGTTTGCTCTTCAATTAGCTTATTAAAATAAGATAAAGTAGAAAAATAATTTTTAGAATAATTCATAAATGATTTACCCCCCAATCTCATAAATGCGAAACCACCAAGTATGATATCAAACCTTTTGATTTTATCTAAAAATTCGGAAGTTGTTTTATATTCATTTAAGTTTTCAATTTCATCATCAGAAATCAAATCTTCATTTCTGTTTTTTTCAACACAAACGATACTTTCTGGAATAAATGCAGCACCATTATTAATATTCCAAATTATTGTTTCTTTTTGTTTTGAGTCTAAAAAGCAAACAGACTTTATTCTTGAAACTGGAATAGGATTATTGTAAAGTAAAAAATTATCTGATACTTTTTTTAGGTTCTCTACTTCAGTATTTGTCAAAATAACTTCAATTGAGCAATCAGAATTTTTCACCCACTTACTTTTTGAAAAGAGTAGTGAATCTCCAAATCGACTTTGAATATCCTCTGGCTTATTTTTAAAATATTTTGCAGGCAAAATAATGGCTTTGCTGAAATAGTGAGCAAGACTTCCTGAATTTATTGGTAAGAAGAGTAAATTTTCCATTATAATATTTCTTTATTGTAAGTTATTTTTTGTTGTTCTGAGCGTACAAGGAAATTTGGTATTGAATTGCTAATCAAGTATAAGTTTCTTTTTGCTCTAGTGATAGCAACGTAGTAATCATTTTCGTCAATTACTCTTAATCTAGCAATGTTATTAATCATGTTTTCAAAATCAGGAATAATTACTGTATCAAACTCTGTTCCTTTAGAAGACTTAAAAGTTGTTACATGAATGTTCTTAATTTCCACTAGGGTTCCATCATCTGATTTAAAGCTTGAACATTGGATGCCGGCATTTCTAATTAAGTTTGTATAAGAATCAACATCATCTTGAAGAGCCACCAATATAGCAATATTGTGTGTTGCTGATTTAAATCTATTAATAATACCAATTATAGCATTGGTTTGTTTTGATGTATTATTATTTGACACAAGCAATATAGGCTTGTTACCTCTTCTATCTTCTTCAATCAAATTATTTAGTGTGTTTTGTGGGATAGTTTTATTAGGAAATAAAGCTTTAACAAAATGCATTATTTCATAAGTATTCCTAAAGTTTTCATCAAGTACATAGTTACGATTATTTGGAAAAATAACAGCTAATTGTTGCTGAGTAGTTGCCCTATTCCTAAAAACGATTTGTTGGTCGTCTGCACCATAAGAAACGACTCGTGAGTAATTCTTTATAGTTGTGTATCTTCCTTCTTCTACGTCTTGTGCTTCATCAACGATGATTTCATCGTACCTTTTTGCATTGTAAGTTGTCCACCAATAGGTTCTGTCAACAGCAATTCCGGCATTAACATTTTCTGACTTTGCAGAAGCAGATAAGTATGTCTCCAATGTTTTTGTATATGTTAATAGTAAACTCTTTTTGCTACCTGTACCATAGTTTCGTATATGTCTCCATAATGAAACAACACTTTTGCCAGTGCCGGGTCCTCCGGAAATTGCAATTGCATTTGGCTCATTAAGCGCAGCCTGTTGTGCTATTGTTAAATCTGTTATAGCAGGTAGTTTAAAAAAGTAAGCCATAATATTATTTCATTTTATAATTCATAAATTTAGGTTAACATTATATGATTACTATTGATTAGTTAATTGCAAGTTTATTTGAATAAATAATTTAACCTTGTTTATTTAATATTTCTGCTCATATAAAATTCATTTAATCACCCTAAATGTCAGATTAACTCTCTCATTTACAGGTTTACTTGTCTTTGGCACTTGATGTTGCCAAAAATGCTGTAATTCTCCCTGCATTATTAAAAGACTTCCATGAGTTAGTTCAATTTCTAACTTTTCCTTTGTCTTTATGTGTTTTAACTGAAATTTTCTTGTAGCACCAAAATTCACTGAAGCAATTATTGGATTATCACCTAACTCCTTTTCTGCATCAGTATGCCATGAAATTGAATCATTACCACTTCTATATAAATTTAACAAAACACTATTAAAAACAACTCCCGACAGTGGCTCTATTTTTTCTTTTATTTGAAGAATCTCTTGGTTCCAAGCGAGAGGCTGAAGTGTAATCCCGGAGAAGGAATATGGTTTATCATTTTCTCCATACCAAGCAGTCAATCTTGGGAAATCAATTCTTCTTCCATACATATTCATTGACTCTTGCTTCCATTTAATATTATCCTTTAGCGCTTTTAATAAAATATCAGATTCGCTTTTTGGAAAAAAATTTGGATAAAATTGAATTTCTCCATTTTCAATTTTTGTCAAGCCAATAGGAAATGAATCCGTATTGCTATAAACAGGATTACCAAAAATATCCAATTGACTCATATTTAAAATTTTAATTAATTAGTAAAAATAGCAAAAACCTTAACAAAGCTAATATTTTTAGCAGAATACTTCTATACTTATATTTAAAAATATTGAAAATTAGTCTATGTTCCAATAATTTTCAGGATCCCCATCAAAAGCGCTATTTATAGTATCATCATCATAACCATAAGCACCTCCATATTCTTCATATTTAGAATTAATTTCAAAATTATCATTTTGATTGTTTAATCTAAATGTAGGCTCACCATTATTGATAGCAAAGTATTCTATTTTTTTTTCCGGATCAAATTCATAAATAGGAGCTTCAAATTGAACTCCCAGTTTTGAATAATATATACACAATAGCATCTGTAGTTTGTTTAAACTATTTAATTTTCTAATTATTTTTTCACTATTGCAACTGTAATACATATTTTCAATTGACTCTTTTTCAACTTGAATTAATACAATTTTTTTATCTGAAGTTATTTGTACATTATCTTCATTTGTCGAAATATCTTCAAAGCAGTCATTAAAAAGACCAGCACTTAATATTTCTTTTTTAACAAATTCAACAACATCATTGTTGAAAGCAATTATTTCATGATTATGATTCAAATCATAAATAAACTCATGTAAAACACTTCGTTGATTTGTTGAAATAATTAAAGCTTTTTCATATGTTATAGTGCTTTTAATACGATACTTAATATTTTTTGATAAATAATTAAATGTTTTTCTTTTTAAAACATTGTTTGAACTATCAAGTACATACCAACTTAATTGCACTAAATGTAATTGGTTTTTATTTTCTACTTTATAAATTTGAATATGAAATAAAAAATTATTTTCTTTCCGATACATTGAATAGTTGTAATCTAATGTATCCTCTCCTGCAATATTTAAATAATGAACTTGTAATGAGTCAATATAACTCATTTCTGTTGGCTGAAATGAACAATAGTTTTCTTTTAATTGAATTAATTTTTTTATTGAAACTTGTCTTGGTGAATATTTAGGAAATCCATTTATAAACTCATATCGTTCCCCTGTAACGTGCAAAGAAGGGGGTATTACTAAATTTGCTTGCCACAAAAATTCCATTTTATTAAAAGCTCTATTACTGTTTTCTTTTGGATAATATGCATTTCCACTTGATGATGCAAATGGAGAATATCCGATTTTTCCGTTAGGCATAGAAGGTAAAAAATAATATTCGTAGTCTCCATCAGTAATAATATGATAATTACTATTTTTTTTATCAAGATCTGTGACTTCTAAAATAATATGAAAACCGCATTTACTTCCCGATTCAATAATCCAATTATAATCAATAGGTAAATCTAAAAATTTACAAATTTTATTTGGAAGAAATTTATCAAAAACTCCATCAAAATCAATAGCCATTAAATTACCATATCCTAATACAATACCAATTCCACATGCATCACTCCATGGTATTTTTTTTAAATCATCTTGACTTTGCCTATTTGTTATTAACTGCTCCCAAGAATGACATGGAGATTTTAATATATTTGATGCATCGAAATTTTTGTAAGTAATTTTATCTGAAATACTAAATAAATTAATACCGAAATCATGAATTTGTTTCGCTATTGTATATAAATCATTCATGTTAATCTAAATTATTAAATTTCAAGTTTAATTTCTCAATAATCAAATTCTCTATTTCTTTTTTTGTGATTCTGAATGCTTTTAATGAAGTATACGCATCATTTACGCTTTTAATCAATTTTGTGTTTGCTATTTTCACTCTCTCTTCAAGATTGTGCTTTTTCATATATTCATCTCCTTTTAATAAAGCTTCTCTTAAAATACTAAAATCGTCTGCATTAATTGTTAAATCTAAATCAGGTGAATTGTACCATGTTTCAACCTTAATACTTGGCAAAGAATATACTGATGAACCACATTCTAATTCACCATTACGAAATTTATACGAAATCGTTGGTAACTTACAACATGAGCTAAAAGAATACAATAATTTTAAAGAAACAAAAACCTCGCTTAATCCATCTGTTTCACCATGGATAGTTTTGTATATTCCTTGACCAGAAATTTCTATACCTCCTGGCATGACTCTAATTTTGGCATTACCTGTTTCAAAAAATTTCTTTTGCAGTTTTTTGAATTCTAAAAGCACTGTGTTAATATATTTAGTTTCGACCTTAAAAGATGTTTCCATAATTATATCATTATATTAAATGTGGTACCTAAGTTTTTTTAAACATTATCTTGAACTTCCCAATTCTCCACTCGGTCATAACCAAAATGTTGCTTCATAACTTCAAAGAAACTGTCATTCGTTGCCAAAATGATATTTGCGTAGTGAATCAGACGCTTGAGATGTCCATTCTCCTTCATTTCATGAGCTCTTTTATTACCGTGAAATAAATTATTCCTAACGGCATAGCTCATTTCTAACATGACGAAATGATCTTTTGAATCGAGTTGATTTTTTGAAGAGAATTTTGAGGCGGAAATTAAAAAAGCGGATGCGATTGTTTCGTTTCTCATTATCCTACTGGTCTTACTTATATTTTCATCCAAATTTAATTTAAAAACTTCTGAATACATTTCTCTTTTAGAATCCAATTTAACTAATGATTCTTCAAAAGCAGATGGAGAGTAATAATTTATAAACTCAACAAGTGAACTAATTTGATCATTTGCCGTAACTCTTGAAGAAACTCTTTGAGAAGTTTTAGTTTCAATTTTAAGTTTGGATTTCCAATCTATTGAGTACAGCATATTAAAAGCAAAAAATGCATAGACAAAGCGAGTAGGTTCAAACATATCCCATTGAACAGATGATTCTCGATTTTCTTTTTTCGAAATACCATGATTGTAATTACTCGCGAAAGCGTGTGAAATTTCAATACTTTCTAAGTTCGATTTAATTATAGAATTCATAAAAGACAAATTAATCAACAAATAAAATCCATCCCTCTGTCAACAAAGAATAGGCTTTTGCAATACCAGCTCTACAAATTCCAATATGATCTTTATCATTTGGAATTTTACTTTGATATTCAATTGCAGCTTCTCCAAACTCCTTGAAGTAAATATATTTGTTAAAACTATTAAACAGCCATTTGGTAGATTCTGAATAATAAATATGGGACACTACCCAACTTAATTCTTTCCAAAAAGGAGTTAATACAACAAGATCAAGTGGGTAATTTTCATTCAACTGTTGTTTCCTTTCTAAACTTCCAGTAATCACTAAATCAGCACCTCCAAACTCTTGGGTATTTTCTATTTTTTCTTTAAAATCAGGCATTGCTATTAAATCAGAAATCTCAAGAAACAAATCAAGAGCTTGTGAGTTTAATTGTTTTCTTAATTCAGCTCCAAAAGCATTTAATTTTTCTTGATAGTCCATTGGGAAGAAATTTTCATCAGCTGCACCCTGCAATAAATTTAAATATTCTATTGACGGCTGAATTGTTGAAGCAGATTTATCAATTACTTCATAAACCACTGCATCAATTTCTTTGAAATTGAATGGATTTTTATATAATTCTTCGTAGTATTCTTGCAGTGGAACGTCAGGAATAAATCCCCATGGATTAGGATCTACAAATTGATAGCATTTAATTATTTTCTTTGTGTAGTATTTTGGATATCCCTCAAACCTGTCTAAAGAAATAAAGTCTTCGTCTGTGATATCATAAATGATACCCCACACAACATCTCCCTGACTATCAACAATATCCGCTACTCCACAGTTTCTATTAATTGACTTTCTTGTAAAATCAATTTTTTTATTTGGTATTAGACCTTTGCCAATTTCTATTCTGTTTGGACATCTTTCTTCAATCTGATATTTATCCATATTTGAACCATATGCGAAATAATAGGCCATAATTAAATTATTAAATTTAATTTTAAAGTTATTACTTAAACGATTATTATGATACAAAAGCCAAATATAACTTTGCCATTTTTTCAATAATCTATTTTCATGTCAAGCGATTTATCCCAAAAAGAATTTCAATTTTAAAAAGTTTTTCTGTTATAAACAAATTTATACCTTCAACAAAAAAATATAATGCCAACTTCTTTTGAAACAATAACGTTTGAAACTCACGTTGAATATAATTTTCTTCAAACTCAGTTCTCAAGAAATAATATTTTTGAACTTCCCATCTGGAAAGCAGATCAAAATAAAAATTGTAATGAGATATTGATTATGATTAATGGATTTTTGGAGGGCGTAGAAAGTGATCAAAGAAAAATGGAAAGGCATCTTGAACGATATGAAGCAATTGCAAAAAAGGTTATAAAAGAAAAAAATATTACATCCGTAATGTTACCTCTTCCTTTTCATTTTAATAGAAGCAGAGATATTACAGGCGATAATCAATTTGCTCCCATTAGCCGACTGACAGAAAGTGGCACATATTTATACTATGGAGGTTTCACCCAAGTGGTAAGCGATGTAAAGAAGCTAATAAATGATATTGAAAATAATCCATCAAGGTTTGGACTTAATGTTACCGAAAATATAAAATTTCATCTTCTTGGATACTCCTTGGGCGGAGTTGCTGCTATTGGTTCTGCATTACACCTTGAAAGAAAATTAGAGTCGCTTACTATATTATTGTCGGCCTGGAATCTTTCTGAAATAAATCCTGAAGCCATAAATAATGCGTTTGGTGAAAGATTTGGTTTAACTACCGAATTATGGAATAAAATGATTGAAGAACTTAATGAAATAAAAGAAAATACAGATCCAATTTTTAAAAAATTAATTTGGAACAAAGGCGAACCTATCGCTTTTAATAAATGTGCTGAACGTGTTTTATTCTTGCATGGTTTTAATGATGATATATTTACCAATTCACATACCGAAGACAGTCGAAATCAAGCTTTGGAGGTCATGGAAAAATGTACTTTTGTAAATATACCCTCAGATCATTATGCTTTGAGATCGAGAGAAGTCATAGCGGGGTATGTGAGTACTTTTGTTTGTAATAGATGATAAATTGCATTTTTTAAAGTTACTATTAAAATATATTCTAAGCAGAACATACTTTTAGTATTTAGCCAACTGTTTTTTTATTATTCTATATTTTGCCAAGTCTTTTTAATTCCCAAAAACATTTTGCAGTTGCACTAATGTCAACCGCAGCATTATGAGCTTCTTCAAATCCTGTACCAAAAAGTTTGTTATGTAATTCTGAAAGTTTTGGCCACTTGTATCCATATGGTCCATCTATTGCACAAAAATTTGTAGTACGTTCCATTGTGCAGATTTTGTTTTTAATCTGAATACTGTTTTGCATTCCATTTCTTAAAAACTCTGAACCAACAATTTTTTCGTCAAAAGACATATTATGTGCAACAAGATAACTTGATTGTCCAATTAGAAAATTAAAGTGTTGCAAAACGAAACTTATTGACTGTCCATCTCTTATTGCTTTTTCGGTTGATATTCCGTGAATTGATGAAGCATCAATTGGAATATTAAATCCTTCTGGTTTAATAATAAAATCATCACCAGCAATTTTATTTCCAGAGGAATCGTAAAGCAAATAAGCTAATTGAACAAGTCTTGGCCAATTGTTTAAATCTGTGACAGGAGCTTTCCAATTTTTAGGTAGACCTGTTGTTTCTGTGTCAAAGAATAAATACATATTTTTTATTTGTCGTTTTATAGTTCCCCATAACAATCTTGATTTTGGGTTTATATGAAATATCGAAAATCCAATATTAATAATCTGTCGCCAATGTTTTTCTGTTAATTTTTACTTCCTTTTACTTTTTTTGAAGGGCTTTGTAAGCTTTGTCCCATTCGTGAGTAATTAATATTACTTTTTTGTACTCTTTATCCTTGATTTTTAATACGTTATTTAAATTCTTTATTTCATTTTTTAATTGCTTTTCAAGCTTTTTGTAAGCCTTATCCCAATCTCTGTTTATTAATACCAAATCATCATATTCCCTTTCATTTTCCTTGACTTTTATATTTAAGTGATTAATTTTTTCCTTTAATTTTTTTATTGAATTATTTGCATTGAGGTTAATTTGGAAAAGTGATTCAATTTTAATATTTAAACTGTTAATGGTTTTACGCTGTTCGAGTATTTGTTGTTTTAATAAATTATCATCTTTAATTATTGTCATCTCGCTTGTCTTTTTTGATTTTGCATCAAATTTCTCAAGCACTTCCCATGGAACTACTTTTGCAAATTTAAAGTACCAAATCACCTGAAATGGAAGCTCATCTGCATCTGTAGAACTCCTTACATAAATTGCCTTGATTTCATTTTTAATTTTAGACAATTGTTTTTGTTCATCATAACATTCAAAATCCTCTTTATCCATATTTATTAATTCATAAAAAATTGCGCTTATGTAAAGTGAAGGGGACTTGATTCTTTTATAGCCCAATATTTTATTAGAACGATATTCAATAACAACATCATATCCGCCATTTATGTGAGAAAGCGGGTTAGTTTGATATTTTGTTGGTACCCATTGTATTTCTGATTTAAAATTGTTTAAAAGCCCCAAATTAGCTACAGTAGTTCGTTTATTTAATTTTGTAATCATAACAAAGAATTTTTATTAAAGTCATATTCAAAATTTGTCAACGTATAAATTAAAATTGATTTATTGATTCTTTTGTTTATTATTTTAATACGTTTATTTCCAATTTTTTTATTGTATTTCTATTTACAATTATTACTGATGTTTAATCGCCAATCTTATTTCTTCCAAAGCATTTTTTGGAGAAACATTTTTAGTAAGAATTTCTGAAAAACCATTTTGATAATTATTTACATGCAGTAAGTTATTAAAACATAATCTTTCTAGCTGTTCGTAAGAAACTATGGCATTGTCAATTGGTAAAGTTGTTTTACACCTTACATAACCAATAGAATCTTCTTCAAAATTAATTTGAAAAGAACCATACCAAATATCTCTGTTTATTCTTGTTATAAATTCTAAAATCTCTGGAAACTTTTCTTTAGGAATTGGATTTTGCAAGTATGCTACAAATGTCAAAAGAGAAACATTAATATCGCACACTAGTACACAATGAATTACTCTCTCATCAACATTTGCCTCAAATTGAAATAAAGCATTGTCATGAGGTGGCCGGTTAAACTTTATCCCCTTTCCTGTTAGTAGTTCTGAAATCTGATCAAAAATATTTTTCTTTTTGTTTCCAAATTGTTTGTCAAATAGTCCCATAGATCAAAATTTGATTTTATCAGTTCGTTTTTTAAGGTTTTAATTTAGCACTCCCCCAAAGATTTACCTTAACGATTTAATGTATTTTTACTTGTATTAAAATCATTCCACCTACTCATTTCCGTTAGTTATTAAATTTCAACTGCATAAATTTCTCCCTTCACTACCTCAACAATATCGTATTCCCCTTTTTCACAATCACCTTTCCATCTAGCAGCACAGCACGTACATAATATACATAAGTCGTGCCCGGCTGTTCCTTAGACTTGTATTTTCCATTCCAGCCGTTTCGCTGATTATGACTCTCAAATATCTTCTGACCCCATTGGTTGTAAACTAAAAAATCAACACTGCGAATGTTTGTTCCTAACACACGCAACACATCATTCAGCCCATCACCATTAGGTGTAAACGCTCCTGGCACATATACATCTGTCTGCTCTAGCCAAGTATGGCCCGTTGTGCTCCCAGGTAATGATATTCTGCAATCCAATGGATGTAAGGCCTTCACGAACAATGTTACATACGTATCTGGTGAAAGTCCAGTTACTACATGCATAGTGCCAGTGGTTCCTGAACTGGGTGGACCATAATTGATACCGTCTGTTGATACCAAATATCCAGTAGCTCCAGATACTGAGGCCCATGAAAAACTGAGTGAATTGATGGAAATATCGGTTACTTGTACAACAGGTGTAGTTAGCAATGGCCAGAGTTGAACTGATAAAGTTGCGGGTGCTCCTTCACATCCTGTGGCATTGGTAGCAGTGACAAAGAAATTAGTATTCCCTGAAATCGCATTAGTTGTGTAAGAGGTTCCTGTTGCCAGCAATGTACCACCACTCGACGCATTATACCAATTATACGTATAAGATGCATTCGGATTGGTAACGCTAAGGTTTGCTGTTTCGCCACTGCAAACATTCACAGGTGCATTGGTGGTGGGTGCTACGGGTACAGGATTTATTTGCACATTCACTGCCCCGCGTATTAAACCAATACAACCATTTGCGCTTACTGCTTCCACATAAAATGTACTATTACTGCTGATGTTTCCGGTGCTAAATGTTATTCCGCTTCCCAATAAATTTCCTCCGGTTGAAGCATTGTACCAGTTATAATTATATCCTGTAGTTGGATTCTGCACCTGTACTTGTGTACTGTTGTTTGCACAAATAATCACGGGTGTGATGACATTGGGTGTGGTAGGGGAAGGAAATAAATCAACACTAACGGGAACGCGTACCCCAGCACAACCATTGCTGTTCATGGCTTCCAAATAATAGGTAGTAGGAGCAGTTATAGAACCAGTAGTATAGCTAACAGCAGTTCCTAATAACGTTCCAGCATTGGGGGCATTATACCAATTGTAAGTAGAGCCTATTACAGGGTTTTGCACTTGTAGGTTGGCAGTATTATTTACACAAGTAAATACAGGATTGTTTACATTGGGTGTTTCTGTGTTATAAAGGATAACAGATACTGAAACAGGAATACTTTTACAACCTAAACTATCGGCTATAAGATAATAAATGCTGTTGTTGCTGATATTAGTGGTGTTAATGCTGGTACCTGTTGCCACAATGCTTCCTCCGGTCGGCACAACATACCAGTTATACACGAAACCAGTTTGTGGATTGACAACAGTCAATAATGCTGATTGTCCGGCACAAACACTATCACCTTCCGCTGTTGGTGTGGATACAAATTTTCTGATTATGGTAGCAGTAGAACGAACACCAGCTATACAATTACCTGGACCACTGGTTTCAAGATAAAAGCTGCTGTCATTGCTTTGAATACTGGTCACAATAAAGCTTGCACCTGTACCCAATAGATTACCTCCGCTAGGTGCATCATACCAGGCATAGCTCATACATGATTGTGTTGGATTCACCGATAAATTCACAGCAGTTCCAGAACAAGTTTTCACTGTATCAAAAATAATTTTGCGGATGGAATCCGATCCGAAACTGAAATAATCTGCGTTATTCAAAAGAACTGTGGCATACTTATATTTTATTCCAGTAATTAATTTAATGACTTGTGTTGAAGTAGCCGGAAAATTAGGATCTGCGGAAAGCAAAATAGATTGAGTACATGCTGGTAGTGAGTCTTTCAGGAAAGCAATGGTTACAGAATCCACACTCCCCGTTTTCTGCACTTTCCAAGTTCTCGCCATTCGTGAAATATGTCCGTTATTGGTACATTGATCAAGCGAGGTGGTTAATTTATTTTCTCCTGCTACCAGAAAAGATACATCTGCATTAAATGAAGTATTGTTTGAATCATTCATTACAGGAAAAACACCTGCGGTAGATCCATTAAAAATAAAAACAGGTGAGTTAGTATTCACGCTATGCGACTGTTTTTGTAAAAGTGCTGAAGCATCATCTCTTCCAATACCGGTGATGTTTTCGTTATATCCGATATTGATGGTTTTATCCCATATAACCGTACCGTTAGAAGCCAAGTAGTTGTTTTTGATTGGGGAAGTTGGAATTTCATCAAAGCTGACGCCATATTTAATGGCCAAATAAGATTCAACGCGATTAAGTTCTGCAGCGGTTAATGTACGATCGTAAATAATCACCTCTCCAAGTGCATGGTTATTATATTCAGAAGTACCCCCATTTGCACCTAAGGAAAGTCCTGCTCCCACAGAAGGATAATAGGTGCCGGTGTTCCCCGTAGAAGGTCCACAATCAGTGGCGTTGCGACGCGCCTTTGAACTCAAACCCGTGCCAGACATAGACAATAGAAAAGCATCAGATTCTGTATAATTAAAAACGGTCCCTGTCAAATTAGGATTTGAAGCCACATTCAGTTCAAATTTAGAGCCAATACCATTGGCGCCGTTTTGTGCGCGAAAACTTGGTTTAATCTGATATCTGTAATTAGAGTTAGAACGATAGGTAAACATGGATCCCTGGCCAGCAGGTTCGTTCTTGTTGGTGGCCAAAATCACGGTTCCAGCTGTGCCCAAAAGATTCGGCGTGATGGCGCTATTGACCAAAGCAGTAGAATTGGCCGCCGTGAATTGTATAAAAGGATTGAAATTGAAATCAGCATTGGCTGCACTCATACTTCCAAAAATAGGCTGCTGACTAGCATTAGCCTGGCTTACACTGAATGTTCCTGTTTCGCTGTTCCATTGTGATACTTGATTGGAAGCATTATACACAAGATTGGTAGGTTGTGTGTTGGCCTTCAACCAAAGCGTTAGGTTAGTAGAAACTCCGCCCGGGCTCTGAGCCTTGAGGATTGAAAATGTAAACACAAAAACAAGTAACAAGATTTGCTTTTTTTCCATTTTTTTATGAATGAAAGTTTTGTTTAAAAAGTTGTATCAATCATAATAAAGATATTAATTTCCAACCTTTACTTAATGTTTTGCCCCCTTTAAAAATAAAATGTTTGCAAACGGACTTTTAAATAATGCTTTTAAATTTTAGCGTTACAATCACCTCAACCTCCAATTAAACAATTTCGTTTGTTGTTGTACATCATCAAATATCCTCTTTTATTGGCTTCGCTTAAAAATGAACGACTTACTAAAGTTGCCATAAATGGTTGCCGCTCTTGGAATGGTAGTAATAATTTTTCGGCTCTATTTGGTGCAACGCCAATTCTTTTTGCAAATTCCTTAAAGTCAGTCGTACAAGGATGACGGCTCTTTTTGAATTGCTCACTTTTAAAATCATCAACAAACAAACCTTTGTCTAAAGCAAAATCTGAATCATCAACATGTAATCTTGTATTCACCAAATCATAAGCCGGACTTAATAAATAATCGCCATTAGTAGATTCAAGCAACGAGAAATTTTTTAGGTGTGCATCTCCATTGGAAAAAAGAAAATTGAAAACAACCAATGAAAAATATTTTTCAATTTCCACCTTCCACGCAGCAACATATTTTTGAATCAGCAGTCCTAATTCTTCGTAACTGTATTCGTATTTAAAATTTGGACCAGCGTTGTCTTTTGACTTTCCAGCCAATGTTGCAAAATCTTCTTTGCCCCATTTTTGTCCGTCTTCCTTTACATCAAAGCGTTTGGTAATGTATGCTGGCGTTCCATTTTTGAAAAATATCATTGCATTTTCTGCCGTTTGTAAACCATATACCTGCTTAGCTATTTGCATGGTCAAATGTTCGTTTGCGGGTACTTGGTCAACCTTTTTTAAATCTCTGGGTATCGGTTTAAAAATATAATTTCCCTGTTCTCCTTCTTTCGTCAACCGCAAATGATTTTTTTCAAGTATCAGACTTGATTTTTCCTGAACACCAGAAATGGAGATGCGTTTGCGATTTTCCATAAACAACTCGGTAACCTCTTCGCTTTGCTGAGGTTGTTCGTAGGGCAATATATGACTTACCTTTTTAGCGTTAAATAAATTTCGCAAACAGCTAGGACTATATGTTGTAAAGCCTTCTGCTAAAGTTCCCGGACAGTATTTTAATTCTTGTATGTTCATTTCGCTTACATTGGTTTTACAGTAATCGCGCCTATGGTATCAAATTGTGCAGTTGCTAGAAGCAAACCAAAATTATCCGCTTCGTCAATTCTTAATTGAGTACATTGTAGTTTTCGGTTTACGCCTTCACTAAGCATGTTAAAGAAAAAAGGAAATAAAAATTCACTGCTGTATTCTTTTTGATTTTTTGGAAGCGTTAAACTTATTGCAGGTTGATTAGCATCTTGAAAATAAGTATCATCATACTTAAAAATAAAATGTTGTCTGTTTTCTTCCGTTAGTATTCCTGCCAAAACACCATTGCGATATATTGCTGCTTTTCTCATTTAATTAATTCTTTTTCACTTCCAATTTTAATTCCATTCCTAAAACATCCGACAGCTTTATTAAAATATCAAGAGACGGATTGCCTTGACCTCTCTCTAATTTATATAGCGTATTAACACTTATTTGAGCGAGTTCTGCCAAATGTGGTTGAGTGATATTCAACTCTTTTCTTCTGTTTTTTATTGCTTGTCCGATTTTCGTAACCAACATTATAATGTGATTTTGTTATCAAATTTATACTTTTTATGTAATAAAACAACATAAATCTTATTATAGTGTGATTTTTGTGTTTATTAATTAGGTAGCAAATAAAAACTAGGTTCACAGGATGGAAGAACCTTCTTTATTTTGTTCCTCGCGAATTGGGTACAACTCAATTAAGAAGCCCACATGTTCAATAATTTTTAAGATTTCTGTCCATTTGTAAAAAATAATCATTAAAATAATTGTAATTTTTTTGATGTTTTATCGGATTTTTTCCGATATTAGTGTAATTATTTTACATAAAATGGACTTTAAAGCCGCTTTAATCCCTTTTTCTGAAGTGCCATTGACCAAACAAGTTTTGTTGGAATTGCTCAAAGAATACAAAAGACCTTTTGACAAAATCAATGAACTCGGTAAGCAAGGTATTTTAGTGATGATAAAAAATGGTTTATATGTTCCAGGGCCAGCTTCTTTGGTTCGTGGACCTGAACCATTCTTGTTGGCCAATCATATTTGGGGACCAAGTTATGTTTCTCTTGAATCAGCCATGTCTTATTGGGGTATGATACAAGAACACATTTACGAAGTGTCATCTGTAACAACTAAACTTAGTAAAATTTATAACACATCCTTCGGACGATATAGTTACATTCATCTTCCATCACCTTATTATTCTCTAGGTATTCAACAAATAAAACTAACTGAAAGGCAACATATTTTGATGGCTTCTCCCGAAAAAGCACTTTGTGATAAAGTGGTTTTAACTTCAGGTATATTGCTTCGAAGTAAAAAACAAGTCAGCGATTTTCTTCTGGAAAATTTAAGAATTTCTGAAGATCGATTGAAGTCCTTAAATATAGAAGAAATGAAAAATTGGTTAGCTGTTTCGCCGAAAAAATCAAGTCTTGAAATGCTCATTAATACAATTAGTCAATTGTGATAAAGGAATGGTTGCAAGAATATCAACAACAAAATATTGAAGAAGTCGAATTGGAAATTCGTGAAATCAAGTAAAAAGTTACACTTGTATGATTAAGTGCTATTGATAGCAATATAAAAATATGGTCTCAATCTTATTTTTTGGATTTGATTGAAAAAGTGAAATTTTGTTAGTTTTATAAAATGATTTGAAATTTAACTTCTCTATAAAAATCACACCATGTCTATTTTTTCCAATGAACAAATCAGAATTTTCCAAGCGCTTTTCAAAGGAAGAGAAGATGTGTTTGCAGTTCGTTGGGAAAAAGATAACAAAGCTGGTTATATGCCAGCATACGATTTGAATTGGGATGAATTTGCAAAGCATAAATTAAGAGGTGGTACATTAAAAGATTTTCCCAATAAACAGTTTGCTCAACTTTCGCAGCAGAGAATTATTAATCATCTCATCGGAAAAGAAGTTGTTGGTTTGTATCCTTTATTAGCAGATAATTCTTCTTGGTTTATTGTTGCAGATTTTGATGAAAGCTTATCCAGTAAAAGAAGTTGGTTTGAGGAATGTAGGACTTTCATTGAAGCATGCAACCAATTTCAAATTCCTGCATATCTTGAACGTTCCAGAAGTGGCAAAGGCGGGCATGTTTGGATTTTCTTTGATTCAAATTATCCTGCATACAAAAGCAGAAAAATAGTTCTGCATATTTTAGAATTCTGTGGTATCATTTCGCCATTTGATAAAAATGCTAATTACGACAGATTATTTCCGAATCAAGATTACCATTCCGGAAAAGGCTTGGGTAATTTAGTTGCTTTACCGCTTCAGCAAAAAGCATTAGAAAATAATAATTCTTGTTTTATTGACCCAAAAGATCTTTTACCATTCGATAATCAATGGGCGTTTTTACAAAAAATACAACGCGTTAAAATTGAACATATAGAAGAGATATTTAATAGGCTTGAAATTTCAATTAATGATAAAAAAATATTTCCTGTTGAAACTTTATCGACAGAAAATGGAATTCAAATTGTACTAAACAGTCAGATAATAATTTCTAGAAATCAATTAGCATCGAATTTGATTTCTTTTTTAAGAGAAAGCCTCAACTTTATTAATTCGGAATATATCATAAAAAAGAAGCTTGGTAAAAATACATTTGGCCTTGAACACTATTTCAAAATGCTGGAAGAAAAAGAAGGTTTGATTCTATTACCTAAGGGATTTATAGGCAAGCTAATTCGTTTCTGCAATGAGCAAAAAATTAAGTTTCAACTAATCGATGAAAGAAGGAAACTTACAGAAGTTAATTTTTCTTTTAAAGCTTCTTTGTTTAAGTATCAACAAGAAGCCGTTGATATAACCGATAAAAAAGAGATGGGAGTTATTGTTGCTCCACCTGGTTCGGGTAAAACTATAATTGGGCTTAGTATAATAACTAAGAAAAAACAACCAGCCTTAATTATAGTTCATCGGAAGCAATTGTTTGATCAATGGATTGAACGAATCCAATCCTTTCTTGGCATTGCCGAAACCTTTATTGGAAAAATATCACCTGGTCAGCAAAAAATAGGCACACATGTCACTGTGGCTATGATACAAAGTCTTGCTTCAATAGAAGCAGAAAACGAACTATTCAAGTCTTTTGGAATCATCATTATTGACGAGTGCCATCATGTTCCGGCTAAAACTTTTAGGCAAGTAATTCAAAATTTTTCTACCTACTTTATGTATGGTTTAACGGCTACGCCTATTCGCAAGAATAATGACGAAAAATTAATCTTCATTCATATTGGCGAAGTTATTCAAGAAGTGAAATTTCCAATTGAAAATAATTCGTCAAAAAAAGTATCTGTAATAATTCGGGAAACTGACCTGTTTGTTCCATTTGACTATAAGATAGATAAAACCGAAATGCTTTCACAAATACTGATTCATGATTCTGAAAGAAACAGAATTATTATTGATGATATTAAAACAGAAGCAAACACGGGGAAGAAAATTTTAGTTCTTACTGAAAGAAAGGCGCACATTGATATCTTGTATCAATATTTAAAAACCAATTACGAAGTAATTACGATTTCTGGTGAAGATTCAGAAACAACAAGAAAAATAAAATTCAAACAAATTAAGGAAGGCCAATTCCAGATTTTGATTTCTACCGGACAATTCCTGGGCGAAGGAAGCGACATGGATAATTTAGAATGTTTAGTACTTGCATATCCGTTTGCTTTTGAAGGCAAATTGATACAATATATGGGAAGGGTTCAGAGATCAGAATTTACGCCCATTATTTATGATTACAGAGACGTTCACATTGACTATTTAGAAAAACAATTCAGACAAAGAAACCTGCATTATAAAAAATTAATGAATGTAGGGCAAATAAGTAAATTCGATGAGTTGATCTTGTTGTTTAATGAAAATGTAGTTTTTGTAAATTCAGAAGCTTTTGTTTTACCGATAAGCTGTTTAGATTTATCGATTGGCATAGAAAAATTTAAAGAGGGAATTAAATGGAAATTAAGGGTTTTAAATTATGATGAAGAGCGTTGTGAATTAATGACAGAGATTTTAGATTACCATGCTAAGTCGAAAATAAATACGCACAAACAGAGTTCCTTACAATTTTTAATTATCGATAAAATTAAATTTCGTTCTGTTGATACTGGTCATTTATTGAATGCCGTAGAGCTTAAAAGAAATCCGATTAATCACATTATATCTGAGCCTTCTTTTGATGATGAAATGTCTAATCGTATTGAGAAAAAATCACACAAGCCAATTGAAAGACTGTTATCAAAAACCATGAAAGTACCTTTCAATAAAATTCAATTTCTACATGCATTTGTTTCCTTTCAGGTATTTGTTGACGAGCTTCAACAAGAAATTACATTTGAGATTGAAAACCCTGATATGAGGCCAGAATTTGAAGCAATCAAAGATTACTTTATAAAAATTTTGAAGAAAAAATTAATTATTGCTGAAATTGAAATTCGCTATTTGGATAATGAAATTATTTCCAAAGATGCAAGCTCTGAAGATATCGATAAAATCAACAGTAGTATTGTTGATAATGTTCGATTCGAATTTGTGAAAAAAGAGATTCTATCATTTAAAGGTGAAACTAAAAATTCAACAGTTTTAAACACATTGGATGATTTAATGAATAAAGAAAGAGATGCCGCCGGAAAAATATTTAAGTCGGAACAGGATTTGATTGATGATATTTTAAATATTAAAGACTCAAAACATTTCTATCAGCTAAAATTCCTTTCTTCACAACACCTCTCTGCAATACTAAAAATTCGTTTTGTGCTACAGCCATTTTCATTTTTATTTTTACTGTCCGGCGAAAAAAAATATCATATTGTTTGGGAAACACTCAACAGTGAAGAGGCAACTTACATTTGGCATTTTGAAAAATCAATGGATGCTTTACGAAACGGCTTAAAAGAAATTGAAGTAATCCTAAATGATATTAAAGCTTCTAGTAAACTAAATTATCTTAAACAAGAGCATAACAACTTTAGTCGGGTTATTCACGATTACAGTGATGTAAAAACTGGGTTTACAACCTGGAAGGGAATGTTGGAAAGTAAATTGGAATAGGTATTACTGAGTTAAAAAAACAAACGATAGTTTACAGTTGATTATATTCAATTGTTACAAGAATAAGGAAAAAGGTAACAATTTTACGTTTATAAAATGTTTCTTATGAATGAGAAATAATTTTAAACCTATGCCATTAAAAAGTTTATATTTTATGATATTATGGTACTTATAGTACCACTATATCATTTTTTTTAAACCATAAATAAAAACGAACTAACACTCACTAACAAGATTTTTTTATAATTTAATGCATATAAAATGAAGGGGATAGCTGATTTTGTAAAACGGATACGCTAACAATTAAAATTTACCCAGGAGGAGGAGTTTGAAAATTAAAATTCATTCCCTTTAAGTTAATCACCCAACGAATTAAGCGCTCTCCAATTCATGATTTCTGTTCCATCACTGCGTTTTTGATGCTGCTCTCCGGTATATAAAATAAATGCTTTTTTTGAACCGCTGAGATTTGTCCAATAATCTATATTTTTAAAATAATCCTTACTAATGGTCATCCCTGACTTTATCTCAATGGGCAATAGCGTTTTACCATTATCAATAATCAAATCTACTTCGTGACCGGTTTTATCTCTCCAATAAAACAGATTAATATCCAATCCCGCGTTTGTTCTATTTTTAAGCAATTCGGTGATTACCATACCTTCAAAAATAGCACCCTTCAATGGATGTGTTTGCAAATGGTTGTTATCTCTGATTCCCAATAAATAACAAACCAATGCAGAATCGTAAAAATAAAGCTTAGGTCTTTTTACAATCGTTTTATTGAAATTTTTGTGATGTGGTTTGAGCAAATAAATAATAAAACTGCTTTCCAATATTCCAATCCAAGACTGAACAGTTTTAACATCTACGCCCGTTTCAACAGCGAGAGCGCTGTTATTTAGTTCTTGACCTGAACGTCCTGCCAATAGTTTTATGAATCTTTCAAACACAATCAAGTCTGTGATGTTTTTTATTTGCCTTACATCCTTTTCTATATAGGTTCTAATGTAGTTAGGACACCAGTCCTGAGGATCAATCTCTTGATCATAAACAGGCGGGTAAAATCCTTTAATCATCAACTCATCGTCATTTTTAGGCAACACTTTCCCATTTTTAAGTTCTTCAATCGAAAAGGGCAATAGATGTATGGTCGCAATTCTGCCTGCCAAGGTTTGCGAAATACTTTGTTGTAATAAAAAATTATTGGAGCCAGTTAGAATAAAGAGACCTTTTTGTTTTGTGTTATCTAATATCTCTTGTAAATATGAAAATAATGCCGGTGTGCGTTGAATTTCATCTAGAATAGCACCATTAGGATAGTTTGCCAGAAAACCTCTTGGATCTTCTAAAGCAAAGGAACGATTATCGGGGTTTTCCAAAGACACATAGGGCTTATCTTTAAATATCTGTTTTACCAGTGTTGTCTTTCCTGTTTGACGCGCACCGGTTACTGCAACTGCTTTGAATTTAGCGGCCAATTCAGATATTTTTTTTCCTGCTATTCTTTGTATCATAGTTCAAAAATATGGAAAAATTTGGAATCCGATTCCATAAAAAGACAACTTTGATTTAATGAAACAATAAAAAATAATCACATAACTCTTAGGTGTTCCCTTTTATTTTTTTTAAAAAAGAGAATAGATTTTTGGTGATGTAAATGTTTGGTCACCAGTTGGAATCTAATAAAATTTTAGCGTTGTATTCCATTTATTCGCTTTTGCAATTCAGTCAATTTGATAATGAGTTTATCAAATTCTAAGATTTGACCGTAAATCATGCTGCTTTTCATTTCTTCATAATCAGCATCCCACATTTTTAAGATTGAGTCAGGTGGAATAAATTTGATGTTTGCAGGATTGTGTTTTGTATAATCAATACCTGAAATTGCAGTGAATTTACTGCGATGCTTTACAATGGTGTTGTATAATTCTGTGTCTTGTAATGCAATTTCCGCATACTCAGTTCGGTTTAGTTTTTCAATGTCGTAAAGATGTCTGCTAAGACGTTCAACTCGTATTTTGTCGAATGGTTTCTGAAATTCTTCGTGCAATAAAAATATCTTCTCTAAAAATGTTCTTTCAGGGTTTACGATAGGAATAGTTATTTGTTTGTCTGAAAATGGACCATCTGTGTAGATTTCAGAAATAAATGTGCCGAAAGTCCTTTGTGTAAATGGTTCTTTCAATGAGCGACTCCCTATTTCTACTAGAACACCAGGTTTCAAATATGTGTCCTTTTCGGTTAGTTTATTGTAATAGATTTCAATAATCAAAGGATCTTGATCGTGATTTTTTTCTTCACGGGGTTTTATGGTTAAATCTTTAAAACCAAATTCGAAAAATTTATTTTTCAATTCTTCAGTAAAAACTTCCGTTATAAATTTAAACGATTTTCTTCTAAGATTTCTGATTTCACTTTTTGTGAGTTCGCCCGAAAATCCGAGAAATTCTCTATCTAATGACAAATCAATATCTTCTGAAAATCTGTGTATAATATTCCAACCTTTGCTTAATGAGGTTCCTCCTTTAAAAATCAAGGCATTTGCACATTCCATTGAAAAGATTATTGCCAATGTGTGAACTACCCACTAATCTTTCTCTGCTGCTGATGAAGAAGGCAAACCAATTTGTCGACTTGTTTCTGCAAACACTCTTATTTTAGTTTCATCAGGTAGCTGAAACCATTCTTGTAAATGATTGAACTTATTCATTTTCAGTAATCAATTTTCTAATCCAAACAGGTGATAATTGTAAATCGTGTTGTAAATGCTTTGGATTTTCGTTTTTCAAAATCTTTTTTATCTGATTTATTTCATCAGCTGTTGCAAGGTCTTTGCCGATTGTCCGCAATGTCTGAATTGCCAATGTACTGATTTCACCAACAAACGCCAAGTTTTTAGAGCTCGCTTTTTTAAACGTAATGGTTTGTTTTCCTATTTTGATTTTTCGTGCTGAAGTATCGGAATAAAAGACAATGTTTAAGGGAACTTGCGATGTCAAACCCAATTTATACATTGCATAACTGCCTGTGGGAACTACAGTCGCTCTATCCCTTTTCACAATGGCAATTGCAATTTGCTCAATGCTTGGCAATACTTTACCAATGTAATTATCTATTACAGAACGAACATAAATACCTTGTGCAACTCTTTCTATTTGACCAGATTTTACCAACCTTTCCAATGCTTTGTTTGTCGATTTGTTGTTGGCAATATTTGTAAAATGATCCACAAAGAAAAGCGCTCCTCTTGGGCTTCGTTTTATCTTTTCTAATACTTGTATTTCAATGCTTTTTGTCATTATTACAGATTAATCTTGTCGCAAATTTAGTATATTTTTGCGACAAAAAACAATTTAGTTTAATCGAGAAATACAATATAAAAATGAATCGTAAATATTGAAAATGAGAGCGATTGGTGTTTATTTTCATTTAAAGCCAATCTTACCATAACAGTTTCTTATGTATCAGTATATTTTTAAATATCGTTAGTAAATTTTTTCAGGCAATTCAACTTCGAGGCGAAATCTGCTAAATCCTTCTCTTCGTATTAGTAAAACGATGCGTTGAATCTCCATTTGTAATTTTTCAGACAAAAATTCAATTCTTGAATCTATACCATCTTTTGGAGAATTTAAATCGACTGGTAATGATATCATTTTAAAATTTGATTATAATAATTTTTTGGAAATGATTCTACGAATTCATAAACTCATTTTTAAAAATCTCTTTCTAAAAAATTAAAATTTATCTTTTAATATTTTTCGTACACTTATTTCCGTTAGTCATCATTTTTCTCTCCAACATTTTTCCCCTCATGCAAAATTCTGCAAATAAATGCAAACCATTTTTTCTCTCTTGCACTCCTTTGCCCGGGATTGCACAAATAAAATTTTGATTTTTTGAAAATTTTATTATCTTCGTAAAAGCAATGTTTACAAGGGTTTCAGAGGATGCATTATACATATAAATAGGATCCTATGCAACATAACGGCAACATTGCAACAAAATGAAGCTCTTTCTTGCGTTTGAATTTGATGGAAGAAAAAAGTAAATTTTCCTGAAAACCAGAGCACCAAAAATTTTAACGTCAATGCATAGACGCTAAAACAATTTGCAGTGTAAATGATAGCAACATTTACGGCCCACACCACACAACTTACGCCACACCCCAAAAAAACTATCACAAATCATTAACAAAAATATTTTTTGTTCAAATGATTTCCCTCCCTATTTTTGTACCCACATCAAGATTCACGTAATAGTGAAACCAACCGAGTCGAGAGACAGCGGTGGTAAAATGATGAGGGCCTTCAGCCAAAATAAAGCGCTAAACTTCCCCTTTATTATTTTTTCTTGTTGTATTCATTTTTAACCTTAAAAATTTATGCATCATGGAACACAAACACTTCGTCACTTTCAATCAAGAGCACTTTATGGGCTTTACTTGTTTTGAAACTTCCATTTCTTATCATTTCATTTCCAAAACAGAACTCAGCATTAAACGTGTCGATAAGAGTTTATTCAGTTCTTGTGATTCCACTGAAGAAATAATTCTCTTTCAATTAGATGATGCTGTAAAAAATGAAATCAGCGGACTTAAAGAATTTCTTACTGACCTATTTTCTTTCAGCGGAAACCTTCATGGAAATCCATGGTTTTTAGAAAGTGACATGATTTCTGAAAATGATTTCAATATAATCAGAAAACGAGGTAGTGAAAGAATGGCTGAAAGAAAAAACAAGATTAAAGAAATCGGTGAAAATCACCCATTGATTATTTACTGTACCGAACAAAAAATGTATCCCGAACCTGAAGGTCATTCACCGCATAGCTGGAAAGCCATTTGCCCTTCGGGACGACAACACCATATCATGATTTCAACATCTAGTCCAGAAAACCATTCTTGGGGTTGCGGTTATTGTAAGAAAAAAGGTGGGCTGGAAGAATTGAAAAATTGGATTGAAACAAAAAATCATAAAATATGAATACACA